>JBIKUM010000599.1:0-10094 GCA_044347585.1 Terrimicrobiaceae bacterium | reverse complement strand
CGCCCTCTTCGGTGGCGGTGAATGCAGCACTCTGGCCCAGCATGGCCTCAATGGCCTTGCGGTCCTCCTCGCCAATGCCGTACAGCTCGTAGGCGATGTCGTCGATCTCGCGCTGGATCCGCTCCAACTCGGTATTGCTCTCCGCCAGCAGGTTGTTCCAGTTGGCGGCGGCTTCGCTTAGGGTCTTGGGGGTGTCGCTCATGAGCGGGAGGACTTCTTTTTCGTACGACTGGGGGCCATAGCCGGCATCAGGAAAGCATGATTGGTCAAGCGTGTAGTATCAGCATAACGCTTCTTATAAAAGCATTCATGACCTAAATCACCAACGCGTCTCAGAGAATCTTCGTCAAGCTTAGGAACTGGTGTTGCATTGATGTCTCCCATATCGAATTGTGGATGACCTGTCCTCCCTAGAATGAGCTTGATGAGGCCATCAAATGCAGTCGTATTCATCAGTGCTAGGTGTGCTCCGGTAGTATCGCCATAGATCCCGGAACCACGCGTACTTATCAATGCACCTGCCGGTAGAACCTGAACGCACATCCTGCGGGCGCGCAAGGGGTAGGTGTATCCTGGGAGAAAATAGTAATCCGGGTTACGCACGGCGGATCTAGTCTTCCCAGTTGACAGGTCCATGAAGTTCGAAATCTCCTTACCGCCGTATCTCCAGTTGCCAACCAGATAGAGGTCCTGGCAATAGGGCGAAAACACTCCACCTTTTGCGAAGGGGAACCATGTGGTACCATTTGAGGACATTTCATTGCAGCGTTGACGGATCTCTTGAGCATCACTATTGCCGATCTGCCCAACCATGGCCATTGAGGCTGCACTAACCTCCAACCAAAGTCTTAGGAAACGCTCGTCATAGGCCGTTGCCATTCCTTGGCGCACAGTGCCCGCAGCAGGATGGTAGGCAGGTAATTGGACAAAGAGTTTCCGAACACGCTCGCTGACCCAATACGCGAAGGGCGCGTTTGGGATCTGTTGGAAGGATGCCGGCTCCACGGCATAGAGGTCCTTCGGTGCCTGGCCTTCGCGCAGCTGCGCCACGGCATCGGCCAGCGGCACGGCGGGGTTGTTCTCGCTGAAGAGGCGGAAGCAGAGCATCAGCGAGTGGGTTGGAGTTTGCGGCACGGTGCCAGGGCCGGGGCGAGGAAGGCGTGGCTGCTGAGGGTGGCGGTGTCGGTGCGGCGCTTCGTGGACCAGGCAATCGACACATGTTCAATGAAAAGCCCTGTATGCCCTTTCGATGAAAACGGAACCGGCGTGCTTCCCACATAGCCAACCTCGTAGGTCAATGTTTGGCCACTCCCTTCGCCTCCACGCGAGAACAGCAGGCGCACTAAATAGTTGAAGGGCTTAGAGTTCGTAAGACCAATAGCTTCCATGATCAACGCTGGCGTCGAAATAAAGGCGGAAGGGCCATTCACACTAAAGACAACACCTCTTGGAAGCACCCGAAAGCTCCCCAACTTAGATGGCCTACGGGACCAGGTTAATCCAGACTTATGGTAGAATTCAGCATTACGAATAACGCTTGGACCGAAGTGCAATAGTTCACTTCCATTTGCAGCATAGTTGATCTTGAGCGCGATATCCCCGTAGAATGGCGCGTAGCCACCACCCTTTGCAAACGTGAACCACTGAACTGGATTGCCCATGTTCATGACCGTGGGTGTTTCCCAATCCACGCGGACGAACCGGAAATCATCAGAGGTCTGTAGCCCGACACACACTGTCCGACCATCACCATCGAATGCCGGCAACTCTATGAACAGCCTGCGGATGCGCTCGCTGACCCAATACGCGAAGGGCGCATTGGGGATCTGCTGGAAGGATGCCGGCTCCACGGCATAGAGGTCCTTAGGGGCCTGGCCTTCGCGCAGCTGTGACACGGCATCGGCCAGCGGCACTGCCGGATTGGATTCGCTGAAGAGTCGGAAGCAGAGCATGGCTCAAGCAGCGTCTTTGGCCAATACATACGCGGCGGCCTCCACCATAGCGGCATCCATCACGCCGTGGCCCAGGTCCACCAGCAGTTCGGGCTTCAGCATGCCCAGCACCACCTTCTCCCGCCACTTGGTGTAGCTGCTCAGGAAGAAGCAGGTGCGGCTGGTAATGGCCCCGATGCGGCCACCGGGGTGCAGCAGTTGCCCGGCGCGGTCCACAAAGGCGGCTAGGATGTCGTTGTAGCTGTAAGGGTAGGCGGTCTTCGCCTCGGCCTTATAGCCCTTGCTGAACTCCCCGAAGGGCGGGTTCATCACCACCACGTCGTAGTGCTGGCGGCACAGGTCGATGAGGGCGAAGCCGCGGGCGGCATCCTCGGCAAAGAGGCGGCGCTGGTAGCCTCCGCCGGCTGTGGCCTCATCAGCATAGCGTTCCAGCGCCGTGTACATGCGCTCCTCCAGGGTCTTGAAGAAGCGGCTGGGCGCCTTCTCCCAGGCCTCCACCAAATGCTCCACAGCCTGGCCCAGCGCTTCATCGCCGGTGGTCCTTATGGGCTCAACTACAAAGAGCTTGGGCTCTCGCATGGCCTGCTTCAGCATCTCCACCACCTTGTCCACCATGCGCTTGATGTGCTGCTCAATAGGCAGCAGATATCCGGCCTCACCAGCCAGTTTCATCTCATGCACCACCTGTTCCAGCAGGTAGCGGAACACGGGGCGCTGGGCGGTGGCGAAGCTCTCCTCCACGAACTGCACCAGCAGCTCCTTTTCCCCCGGCATGGGTTCGGCGCACACCACATTGCTGCGGGCAATGCGGGGGCGCTGATCGGCCGGCAACCCCTGCTCGTACCAGCTGCGCTGGGCCCGCAGCCAAAGGGCCAGGTTGGCGATCTGCGCCGCCCGTGGGTCGATGTCGATGCCGTGGATGTTGTGTTCGATGATGAGCTTGGGCACATCGCGCTCCAACGCTTCCCAAGTGGGATAGTCGTCCTTGAGCGTGCCTACGCCGACTTCCCATGCCTCGCGGTAGATGACCATGAACAGGTCGGTGGCATAGAGCCCGAAGTGCATGCTGCCGCAGGCGGGGTCCAGCAAGCGGAGCTCGCGGGGGTCCTTGATATCGCGGTGGGCCAGCTGTACCGTGCGTTTCAACCGCTCTTCCAGCTTCATGTCGGGGTCGACATCATCCACTGCTGGCTTTACCCCTGGGGGTAGGAATTCCTCCTTGGGGAAGCGCACCAAGTATCGGCATAGTTCTGTCAACGAAGTGCGGCCCTGCATCATGTCGTACCAGATGCGGCCGAGCGTATTGTCCAGCAGGAACTCCACCACATAGCGCGGGGTGAAGAATTGGTTGCGCACAGCAAGTTCGCGGCTGTTGCGGGGCGTGGCGCTCTCCTTGCGCATCCGCTTGCGCTCGTCCGGGTCGTTGTAGTATTGGTAGATCCAGCCGATGGTTTCATCGGCCTTCCACAGCGGGCCCATTCCCTCTGGCCCCAGCTGATCCTTCCGACTGGACGTGGCCTCGCCATTGAGTTCGTCGATGACGGCATACAGTGCATCTTTTCGAGGAAAGAGCAGGCCGGCAGGGCTGTAACGATCGAAAAGGGTGCCCAGGTCGATAGACAGTTCATCGAACAGACACAAGAGGTACGTGCGGTAGGCCTCATGCCGCTCACCGAGGGCATTTCCGGCACTGCCCAGGAAGAGCGCGAATCCTTCGGAGTTCTCCCGCTTCCGAACGCACTCTAATACCAACCCGCGCTCTTCACACATGCGCAAGGCGGCAAGGCGGTTCAGCACGGTGAAGGCCTGTTCGCGAATCACTCGCTTAATATGTTCGGGTTCAGTGCGGGCGCGGGTGATCGCTTCTTCGGTGTCACCGCCTTCCAAGTGGTTGATGCGAGCGCGCAGCTGCTGGGCGATTTCCAGGTCCTCATCACCCAAGTGGTCCAAAACCTGCAAGGAGGCAATGGAACCATCCGGCTGAATGCCATAGAGCTCCTGCAACTGGGCGGTGTACTCCTTGTCCAGCAGCTCGCGGCAACGGGTAATGGTGCCTTGTAGCAGGTTGCGTGTACGCTGGTCGAATGCCATGATTACTCCAGTTCAAGGTCAATGGGGCCATCGGTGGCGGCTGCCTCCTGGAGCTGAACGATAAGGGGGCGAACGTCGGCCCCGCTGGCATAGCGTCGACGGACCTTGATGCGCCGAGGGCTGGGTGTACCGGGTGACGGGCTGGGTTCAGCTACCTGCGGGAGCACTTCGGGCACATATTCTAACACGGCCTTGCGCACCTTGTTGAGCACTCCGTCGGCCTGAAGCTTCTGGTTCGCCAAGTCGCGCATGCCATTGAGGTCCTCGGCGGTGCGTAGCTCCAGGTTGTCCAGTTCCGTGGAAAGGGCCGTGCGCTTTTCTACTGGCAAGCGCTGCCATGCAGTCAGGTCACGGATGGCTTCCCGTTCCTGGGAAATGGCGCTGCTGAACTCATCGGTGAGCTTGCCTGCGGCGGCCTTCACCAAGGTTTGCAAGTCCTGCAAGCGGTTGCGGATATCGGACTGCAGCGCGTGGAAGTCTTCCCGGTCCAAGAAGCCCTGCAGTTCTCCCCGAAGTGTCTCTGTCTCCAGTAACAACTCCTCTGCTGCACCCAACTTGGGCAGGCGTGGAATCTCGCTGAGCAGGATACGCGCCGTTTGTGCCGTGTCACCCAAGCGCTGCTCCAACGCCTTGCGTACTTCCCGGGCCCACAGCAGGTTGTCCACCAACTCACAGGTATCGGCTCCGAGCACGGTCGGGGCTTCGGAAGCATCGCCCTGCATCGCCTGGGCCAGTTGTTTTTGCAGCCGTTCCGCCCGCTCGGTTCCCGGCAACCCGCAGGCTGTTAGCTCCGAAGGAAGGGAGGCATATTCGCGCTGGTAGCTGGGAAAGAACTCCTGGACGGCCGCACTAACGTTCTGCGGCATCGGAAGCACCTTCTTCCCAGTCACAGACAGCAAGCGGTTCGCCGCCGTGAGCAGCGTTTCGTGAGAAACACTTTCCTCGTTCGTGGCTACGTCCACTCGAGCAAAGGCATTGTTGTTCTTCAGGCCCTCAATGGCCTTCTCTCCAGGCACCTTTATCCATTCAGCTCCCACGCGTATGCGAACGCGGCCTGCAGTAAGCAGCGCGGCTACGAGGTAACGCGTGGTATCCTTGAACCAACCGAATGGTGCGCGGCCAAAATCCTCCAGTAACTTCTTTCCGTCTACTTCACCGTGTCTTTTTAGATGGTCCAGCAAGGCCACCATCGCCGGATGGCCGTCGTTCAACTGTGTGGCCCCACCTTTCTTCTGTACAAGAGAAAGAGGGTCTATGTTGCTGGCAATGGTGGACAGGTCGCGGGTTTGCAGGAACCGCTCTGCAACATGGCTTTCCACGTTCACGGGTGCTTCTTTGAAGCGGTTGAAGACCTCCACGGCCACCTGCTGCATCTGCGCTCGGCAGGCTGGCAATAACTCATTGCCACGGGTGGAAACTGCCTGGGGCTTGCCCCGAAAAACAAAGCTGCCTTTTAAGAAGGCCTGCTCCAGCGCCATGTCCAAATCGCGTTTCATTGTGTCCGCACGCTGGGCCTGTGCACGCACAAAGTCGGCCACCTCCTTCTCGGCTGCTTCGGTGCGGTGGCGGCGGTGCACCTCCTCGCACTGGTAGATTTCCTTGATCAGGTCCCGGATGGTGGTGTTGTCCTCGCCGGTGAGGTAGATAACATGCTGGTTGGCGAGGGTCCGGGAATCGTCGATTCGCGTGTTCTTCGTAGTTTTCAGCTCGGCTGCGGGCACCAGCTCCAAATGCAGCTCCACCTCGCTTTTGTCGTGGCTGATGGGCAAGGGCATGGAGCCCTGCATCAGTTTGGTTTGCGCCTTCACTTTGTAGGTGCCTTCGACCAAAGCAGAAGGTTCCGGGGAAAGCAATTCACCAAGCCGGTCGGTGAGGATGCGATTAGTGTCGGCTGTAGAGGGCAATAAGGTCGCCTTCTCCTTCATGATGTGCGATACCGCCTCACTCATAAACCGAAGCGAACCATCAATCTCGCTCAGGGGCAGAGAGCGCTCGCCAAGCATGGCGTTCACGGCTTCGTCTACATCCGTTCTCACAGGAGCGCCGCCAGCCGCTGGATAGAGCATGGCGGCAATGTTCTCCCGACTGACAGGGAACCCTTCGATGAACTGCAGAATTACAATTGTCTTTGCGGTTCGCAAGTGCATAGAATTCGACCCGAAGAGCTCGTCCACCCTATCAACCGTTTCAACCAATTGGCGGTTAGCCCGTTCAATGTCGCGGCAAAGCGTATCGTAGAATACATCGGCTGTGGCCAATACACCGACGTTGGCATCGGCCAGCAGGGGTTGCCCGCGCCGGTAACCGCTTACATCCACGAGAATGTCCTGAATGACCTTAATCGCCGAACGCAGCCCGATTCCACCTGTGGATTTGGCTAGCGAGCGCAACAACTCCATCAGCAACGCGAAATGCTGCGGTAGGAAAGGATAAAGCCTTACGAAGTCATCTGACGTGATAGTCCCTTGGAATAACTTGGTGTTTTTGAGCTGCGTGGCATGCGTCAAAGCACCTTCATGCTCATTGAACAATTTGCGTAGCTCGGCATCTCCATCAATGCCCTTCCGAAGCAGGCGGCGGTAGGTGATTTCCTTGATATCCGAGGACTCGATATCCACGCGTCTTGCGTCCGGAAAGCGGTCTTTCAGTTTAAAGAGCGGACCTGTCTCTGGCAAGGTCTGCTGGGCCGTGGCAATCACCCAGGCATTGCCGTTGCCCAAGTTTTTCAGGTTCTCGGCCAGGCCCTGCATGTTCAAAATCAACTGGGGATTGCCCTCCAAGAACTGGCCTACCTCATCAATGATGAAAATGACTCTGCGTGAACCGGTGCGGCGCTCCACCAGGTCTAGCATCTGAAGCACCCGCTCATGTTCGCCGAAGCGTGCGTCCACTTTTGTGTTAGAGAAGTCCTTCCCATCAGGCCAAATCTCAGGATAGAACTCTGGCACTACGCGGGAAGCGAAGGTGTTAGACAGCAATAGATTGTTTTTCAGGCTGTCCCAACTGTGCTTGGCCACCTCCTCAAACCGCTGAGAAAATTCTTGCAGCTTGCCATCCTGCTCGAGCAAGAATTCGAGTAGTGCGAGCTTCTCGTCCTTGGAGTAACCTGCCCAGGCCATCACTGCATCGTAAAGCAGACGGGATACACCTTGCGCCGCATCCTGCACCCCTGCGACTGAGGCAAGGTCCAGCATGATGACCGTGGCTGGATAACGCTGTGCGACTGTGGAGAGCTGCTGACGGAGCGGTAGCGTGGGCAACTGGTTCTGCAGTCGCTTCAAGAAAGGCTCCCCCTTCACCGTGCGCTGCGGATCGAATGCGAAGCCGAGGTACTTTGTGAATGAGCTCTTGCCGGAGCCGTAGAAGCCCGATACCCACACGCCTACTTCGTACCCTGAGCCGGCGGCAAAGCCCTGATCCAGGTTGGTGAGCAGACGCTCGTAGTGACGCGCAAGGCTGTCAGTCACCTCATATTCTCGGATCTCGGCATCGAGCTGGTCTTCGTTGGCACCGGCGTAGTTAATTACCGAGGTAATCTGGCGGTCGATCGGCCTAGTTTGGTCGAAAAGTGTGCGGATGGTGGTCATGCGGCTGAGTGCTGTCAGTCGATATGCGGGGAACGGTAGTTTCCGTCCTCTTTGTGGATGCCCAGAAAGCGACGCGAATACGCGCCGCCAGCAGTTCCCGGATAGAGGATGACGGTAGGGATAGCGAAGCGCCCCACAAGCTGCTGCTCCACTGCGCCAATCCGGAGGTACGGGTGAAGCGCTTCTAGGTCGGTGATGAGAAGTACACTGGAAGGGATGTGGAGGTGCTTTTCGATGGCATTGAGGATGGCTCTGCCTACCACATCATCCTGAACGAGGTGCTGTGCTAACGCATCATTGATCACGTTAAGCTCGTCTTTCCGTTCGCTGGCGGCGGCAATGAGCACTTCGCGCAGCTCGTGTTGCTGAAAATAGGTGTTCACCACCTCTGTCATCGACAGCCGGACCGGGTGGAAGCCGTCCACCCGGAGTTGCGCTTCCCATTCAGCAATGCGTTGTTTCACTTCCAAAATCTCAGACGGCCGGAACATGATGTAGAACACAGGGTCGAACCCCGTGGGCCGTATTGACCCCAGCCCATTCTTGAGCAGGGACCTGAGCTCGTTGAACTTATCCGTGAGCGATCGCATCGAGCACTGTGTCCATGGTGTTGTACTTCCATTCCAAGCGCAGAATGGCGCCAGAATGCTGAATGAACAAATGCCCCTGTGTGGCGCACATGTTCAAGGTTGCAATAACGTCAGCTCGCATCAAGCCGAAGATGCCCCAGTCATCATGCATGTGAATATCCTGGTCGGCAATACCCCGGAAATGCAAATCGTAGGCGAGGTAGGTGGCGGTCTCGGGCAACATAAACAGCGGCTTCATCTGACGTTGGCCATAGCGGTTCTCTGCGATGAGTTCGAAATCCACTAGGGTGCCGAGCAAGTAACGGGTCACCCGCTCGTTCATGGTATCGGACCACCGCTGTTCCAATCGACCCTTCGATGTCGCTTGTTCGATGAAGTCGCGGGCATCTTGTTTTGCCACCTCACCAGCACTGGAGTCATGTTTCAGCCAGTAGACCTCACGGATAAAATCATGCAGGATACGGTTTGCCCGGCAGGTATAAAGCAAAATGAGTTGCCGAAGGATGCCACGTGGTGCTCGTGAATGCAACAAGCGCTTCAGGTGCCTGGCTGGTTCCCCGTTGTCGATTAAGAAGCGCTGGGCGAAACCTCGACCCACAAGGTCGTCAACCCGCACTTGGGTTGCTTTTCCAAGAGCACCTACGCTCCGAACACGAGCTTTCAGATCCGCAGTGGTCATGTGGGGCTCCCAAAGTTCCAGCAGCTCTAAGGTCTCCGGCACCATCCCCTGGGCCTTTGCAAGATTAGTCGTGTAGGTTGGTGGGGGCATGGTCAGGACCGCTCATTCGAGAAATAGGGAAGACAAGCCGCACCTTGCTGAAAACCTGCTAGGTAATTCGCGGCCAGTAGCCCTAATCCTTCAGCGGTGAACGCCAGAATAGCATCTCCTACACGTTGCGGACCTGCCTGGGCCGCAACGATGCCCTTTGCCATGACCTGTAGTCGCTTCATCGCATCTTCTCTGGAGATAGGGAAACCTCCCGGGACAATTCCCCCGCCGGCAAGCAAGGTCCTTTGTAAAGCGATTTCATCCGCAAACGACAATCGGAAAAGATGGTTGCAGCGTCGGCTCCCGATACGCTCGTCATGGAATCGTTTTGCGGCGGCTACAGTTGCGTTTAATGCGGCGAGATGGGTGGCACGGGGGAAGTTGTACTCCATGAAAGCCAGTCCATTCGGTGTAAGGAAGGAGCTGTTCCACCAGCCCTGCTCATCATTCTGCCCCAAATAGGTAATGGTCGCCCTTAGTTGCAGATATCCTTCGATTACTGTTCTCATTCGTTGTGAATTGTCAGTCTGCTCTTGAATTGCTCTGCGGATATGAAGATGCCAAAGTACATCGCGCGGCACTGCATGCCATGGGGTTGAAATCGAAGGTCGGTGTTTTTGATGATTTCATCAGTGAAATGTTTGACTTCGAGGAAGTAACTATTCGCGTGAATCTTTGATTTCTCTCTTCTACTCAGCCAGCCAGGTTTGAAACGGCTTCTTCGAAGGCGGTTGGAAGTGCAATGAGGTCAGTGGCAGTAGATTTCGAATGAGCGCTGAGCACAGGATTTAGCAATTCAAAGTTCGGGGGTCATCTTTGCGCGGAGTTAAATTCAGGACGATGTCGACCCAGAAATACGAAGTGAACAACCAGCGGATCGAGGCGCTGCTGGCGTGGGTGAAGAGCGGAGAGATTGCGATACCGGAGATCCAGCGGCCGTTTGTTTGGCCTCCGGCGAAGGTGAGAAACCTCATGGATTCGCTCTACCAAGGCTTTCCCGTGGGCTACATCATCACGTGGCTCAACCCGCATGTGCGGCTGAAAGATGGGACGCTCAGCCGGGGGAAGAAGATCCTGATCGACGGGCAGCAGCGGGTGACGGCGC
>JBIKUM010000566.1:0-2552 GCA_044347585.1 Terrimicrobiaceae bacterium | reverse complement strand
TTCAATGGGCTCGATGATGTTGGATTGGCGGAGGTCACCAAAGTGCGTGCGCTTACGGAGGCGGCAGCTAAAATCGCCCGGGGACCACAATTGAAAGCTCGTCTAAAAGTAAACTTAGATACGCTGAAGAAGCGTGAAGCTAGCGAACAGGAGACTGGTAGACTCAGGAAAGAACACAACGCATTGCATGCAGCCTTGAAATTGGTTTTTGACGCCCCTGTAAAGATGGCGTCAAAGCATGTTGTGGCTGAGTTGACCCCAAATGTGACCCACCGATGGGGGGTCATGGACGCGCTGGTAGCCCTCGAGAAAAAAGGAGTTTCGGCTCAAGGGGATTCATTCAAATCTTCAGACTTGTTTCTCGAAGCGTGTAGTTCTGCGGCGAATGTCTTATTGAACAAGGTCGTCGCCGAAGTCAATGGCATCCATGATAACATTGAAATGCAACAACTACTGGGCACCTTCGATTTGAACCAGACAATTGCTCGATTCCATGAAGCTGAAGACGCCTGCAGGCTCTTGTCTTCGAAATTCAATAAGGGTGGTAGGGGCAACGGCTCGACAAAAGTGTTTCCAGTTGAAACCCAGGTCACGAAAAGAATTCGTGAAAACCACGAGACCATTCAACGAATCGTCCGCGAAGCAGAGGCCGCCCGAAGAAGATCACGCTCTTCCGGGGGATGCGCCGTTGTTTTTTGGGTCATAGGCGGCGCAACGCTTTTGGCTGCAATTGCTTCTTGTCTTTAACTTATATGAGATGAAAATGAAAATTCAGAGTCTTGTCATGCTTCTCTGCATTGGAACAGCTGGTTGGCCTCAAAGTGATTCACTTTTGCCCCTCAAACATGCTCAGCAACTTGAGGCTTTCCATCAATGGAAAGAACAATCGACCCACACAATTGATTCGCTGAAGCGTCAATCGGATGAATTGCAAAAGGCATTTTCGTTGTTGAATGAGTCGGTCGATATCAAATTGGCATCGATTGCCGTTGAACAAGGGGAGGTGCATGCGCTACTCGATGAAGAATGGAACAAAGTCAATGGCTCCTTAGACTCTGTGGAAGTGGCAATTTCTGAGACTGAATCCAACCTTCACTCACAGGCATCCCGCTTGAACGCAGAGTTGTCGGCACAGGGCAAAAGCACCACTTGGGGCATTGTTGGTGCGGTGTTGCTTTTGGTCGTGGCAAGTTTGGCATTGTGGAAGTTCATCCAATCGTCGTCTAAACGGACTCAAAAAAGTGTTGCCGACGACATCGAAAAATCGAATCAGCGAATGGCTGAACAGATGATTGAATTGGATCAGAAGTTGGCCGAAGCGTTGACAGGAGCCTCGGTGCAGGGGACGGCATCTGACGACCACAGCTTGGCTTTGAAAGTCGCTGATGAGGTTACCCGCATTGAATCCAACTTGTCTCAGATGGATTCAGGGGTCAGAGGGCACAAGCAGCTTAGCAAGTCCGTTGCCAATGTCAAAAACAACCTCCAAGCTTCTGGATACGAATTGGTTGAGATGTTGGGCAAGCCATATCATGAGGGCATGATTGTAGAGGCTGACTTCATTTTGGGCGAAAACCTGAGCGAAGGGGAACGAGTCATCACGAGGGTCAGGAAGCCGGAGGTTCGATTCAGGGGAGAGGTTATCCAAGTTGGTAAAATCACAGTATCACAGGGTTAAAATCGAAAAATGAGGAACAGAGTAGATTACGGCATCGACCTCGGCACAACAAATAGTGCTTTGGCTCGAATGGAAAACGGGGAATCGGTCATTAAAAAATCCGAATTCCAAAAAGACACTACTGCGAGTGCTGTGGCCTTCGGGAAAAATGGCAAAGTCCAAGTTGGTGACTCAGCCTACAACCAGTTAAGGTCAGACCGACTTAGGAGTCTAGTGGATTTTAAAAAGGTGAACGGGCACCGATGAGCGCTACGCGCCAGACATCGCGCCAGACGTCAGCATGTCATCAGAGCAGCTTTCGGCTGAAATTCTGAAAAAATTGAAGAGCTACATTTCCGATGAAACGGTACATGCAGCCGTAATCACCATTCCGGCAGAGTTTTCTGTCAAACAGCAACAGGCCACCAAAAAGGCTGGCGAGCTTGCAGGCTTTACGAATTGTCAACTCTTACAAGAGCCTGTCGCGGCAGCCATGGCCTTCGCAACGGATGGAAAATTCAACGATGGGAAATTCCTGGTGTTCGATTTCGGTGGAGGCACTTTTGACAGTGCCTTGGTGGTTTCAAAAGTCGGCAGCATGAACGTGTCGGACACGGAAGGAGACAATTATTTAGGCGGAAAGGATTTGGATTACGCCATTGTGGATGCTTTGATCCTTCCTCATCTTCAGGAGAATTTCGCCATCGATTCATACCTCGCTGATCCTGGCAAGAGGGGGATGATTCGAGATGCCATGAAGTCCTTCGCAGAAGAGCTGAAAATTCAATTGAGTTTTTCTGAGGAGCACAATGTTCAGACCAACCTCAGAGAAATCCCGATGGAGGATGAGCATGGGGAAGAGCTTGAGATCGACTTGACGGTGACACGGGATGAA
>JBIKUM010000138.1:0-7734 GCA_044347585.1 Terrimicrobiaceae bacterium | reverse complement strand
CCCGCGCGGGAAGAAAATTCGAGCCGGTCATCCCAACGGCTTCAACAAGCAAGGCCCTTGCGCTCTCCAAGGCCCGCCTGACCTTTGCCGCCCCCTTAGCCCGCACTGCGCCAGGCCGGACTTCGAGATTCTCTGGTGTGATCGTGGCCGAGTGCATGTCGCGGCTGCGGTCGACGAGGTTGTGGGCCTCGTCCACCAGAATGACATGGCGTCCACCACCCTCGGCGAAATGCCTCTGCAGGCGGGCGGAGGGATCGAAGGCATGGTTGAAGTCGCCGATGACGATGTCGCACCAGGACGAGGCATCGAGGGAAAGCTCGAAGGGGCAAACTGTGTGCTTCCGCGCGACCAACTCCACAATTTCGCGGTCGAGGGTTTCGTGTTCCAGAAGCTCGCGCAACGCCGGCCGGATGCGGTCGTGGTAGCCGATGGCATAGGGGCAAACGCGCGGATCGCAGCCGGCAGGATTCTCCGTAAAGCAAATCCTGTTTTTAGCCGTCAGAGTGAGCGATCTCAGCCTCGCTCCCGCCCGCCGGAGATGCCCCACCGCCTCCGCTGCCGCGATTCGGCCGGGGGTTTTCGCTGTCAGAAAAAACACCTTCCCCTCGCCGAGCAGGGGGAGGGCTTTGACGGCAGGAAAGAGCGTCGCAATGGTTTTTCCAAGACCTGTCGGAGCCTCGGCAAACAGATGCCGCCTGTCGCGGATCGCGCGGTAAACGCGGCGTGCCAATTCCCGCTGACCGCCCCGGAATCCCTCAAAGGGGAACTCGAGCTTTTCGAGGGAGGTGTTGCGGAGCGAAATCCACCGTGCCTCGAGCTCGAGCCACTCGAACCAGGCGCCGAGGGTGCTTTCAAAAAACTCCTCCAACTCCGCACGAGTAAGCCGGAAGGGCAGGGCCGTTTCGCCGTCCGTTTCCAGATTCAGATAGGTGAGATGCAACTCGACCTCCGCCCAGTTTCGCTGCCCGGCAAGAATGGCGGCGTAGATTTTGAGTTGAGCCAGATGCAGCGGGTCGGCAGCGCCATCCCAAAATCGATCGACGCTTTTGATCTCCTCGACTACCGGCGGGGAATGGGTTGCGCGCAGACCATCGATCCGGCCCAAAAGAGTGAGGTCAACACTTCCGCGAATGGCTTTCCACTCCACAGTCACCTCGGCCTCGTAATCTCCAGTGCGCCGACCCTGCACGCGCCGGTGGGCCCGCCCGCCCTCGAGCGCACGGTCGGACGCGCGGAACGCGCCGGTGCCCGCGAGACCGCCCGTGCGGTGCACAAAAGCGACAAGTTCCCTCACGGAAGTCTGGAAGACAACAGGTGTCACGGATGTGAAAACTCGCCCAAGATTCAACGCCCGTCGAAGGGATTCGGCGCCCGGCTAAAGCCGTTTCAAGCTTTCCGGAAGCCCGGTGAATTCAAGCGTCGATCCATCCGGCTTCCAGACGACACGCCCATCACCCAGAAGTCGAACAACTGTGCCCGAAGTGCTCCCGCGCAGCGTCTGCACTCGATCCCCTGTGCTGAGCGCAGCGGATTCGCAAAGCGACTCGACGATGGAAACCATGGAGTCGCGATCCAGAACACCGGCGATATAGTGCGCGACAGCGGAGGCGAGTTCGCGTCGGCGGGTCGCCTGAAGATCGGCAAAAACGACATCACAAGTTCGACGGCCTATGTCGGCGAATGTGTTTCCGTTGAAGAAAAGAAACGGGGCGGATTTGTGAAGGGTTCGAAGGAAATCGAGTGTTTCGACCAGGGAGATTTCGCTCAGGTGTTTTTCTTCCCAGCTTCGCGAGCACGAGTCTCCAACTTGTGGATTAGCGCCGTGCTGCGCTCGACCTCTTTCGCACGCTGCTCGATTGAGGCTGACGACAAGCTCCCAGTTCCAGTTTTTGAGAAAAGCGGCTCTGGCTTGTAGCGGGGATTGTTCGCCAAGACCTCTTCGCGGAGGTCCTCCTCCGTCAACTGCTCCAGAAGATCCAAGCGGAGTTTCATTCATCAACAAGTAAGCCTGAAGGCGCTCGTTTTCAAGCGTGTGTCATGTTTTTTGCAATGACCCACTGGTCGAATTGCTCGGGGGTCACATGGCCGAGGGCGACGGCGGCTTCTTTGAGGCTGGAGGCGTCTTTGTGGGCTTTCTTTTCGATCTGTGCGGCTTTGTCGTAGCCGATGTGCGGGTTCAGCGCTGTGACGAGCATGAGGGAGTTTTTTACATAGCCTTCGATGACCGGCAGGTTCGGCTCGATGCCGATGGCGCAGTGGTCGTTGAAGGAATGGCATCCCTCGGCGAGGAGGCGGACGGAGTGCAGGAAATTGTGGACGATGACCGGCTTGAAGACATTCAGCTCGAAGTTGCCTTGCGAGGCGGCGATGCCGATGGCGGTGTCGTTCCCCATGACTTGGATGGCGATCATGGTGAGGGCTTCGGATTGGGTGGGGTTCACCTTGCCGGGCATGATCGATGAGCCGGGCTCGTTTTCGGGGATTGTGAGTTCGCCGAGGCCGCAGCGGGGGCCGGAGGCGAGCCAGCGGATGTCGTTGGCGATCTTCATGAGCGCACAGGCGAGGGATTTTACAGCTCCGCTGGCGATGACGAATTCGTTGTGGCCGGAGAGGGCGGCAAATTTGTTGGGCGCGGATTGAAACGGGAAGCCGGTGAGTTTTGCAATATGCGCGGAGGCGCGGTCGCCGAACTCGGGGTGGGCATTCAGGCCGGTGCCGACGGCTGTGCCGCCGATGGCAAGTTGGTAGAGTCCAGTGAGCGAGAATTCGACATCGCGCAGCGCTTGGTCGAGCAAGCACACATAGCCGGAGAATTCCTGCCCGAGTGTGAGCGGGGTGGCATCCTGGAGGTGCGTGCGGCCGATCTTGACGATGTCGGCAAAGGCGGTGGCTTTGGCGTCGAGCGTGTCGCGGAGTTTTTTCACGGCCGGGATGAGGACCTCGACGACCTCGCTGGCCGAGGCGATGGACATCGCGGTCGGGAAGGTGTCGTTCGACGATTGCGACATGTTCACATCGTCATTTGGATGCACTGGCTTTTTGGAGCCTTTTACACCGCCTGCGATTTCGATGGCGCGATTCGAGATGACCTCGTTGGCGTTCATGTTGCTCTGAGTGCCGGAGCCGGTCTGCCAGATGCGAAGCGGGAAGTGGGCGTCGAGTTTTCCCGCGATGACTTCGTCTGCCGCCTGCGCGATGAGATCGCGCTTTTCAGTGCTGAGCTTGCCGAGGTCTGCGTTCGTGAGGGCGGCGGCTTTTTTCAAAATGCCGAGAGCCTTGATCATCTCGGGTGGCAGGATGTCCTCGCCGATATCGAAATGAATGAGCGAACGCGCTGTCTGCGCGCCCCAGTAGGCTTCGTGCGGAACGGAGATCTCGCCCATCGAGTCGGATTCAAGGCGGTGCGTGGCGGGGTCGTGTGGAGCGGATGAGGTCATGGGAAAAAGTTTTAAGTTTTAAGAATCGAAGCGTAGCGGAGAAAGACTGCTGGAGGCAGCCCGAAGGGTGAAATGAAATTTCATCAATTAAGTTTTAAGGAGTGGTGAGTGACGCGGGAGGTTATGAAGCAAATGGGCTTAAAATTTCTTCCCTCTGTGCTCTCTGTGTCCTCTGTGGTTATTTTTCTGGAATTCGGGTTACAGGTGCCGGACGAGGTCGCTTTTTTCGAAGCGGACTTTGGGAAGGGTGGCGTATTTGTCATCGGCGGAGCGGTAGCCGGCGGCGCAGGCGACGATGGTGTTGTAGCCCTTGGCGGGGAGGTCGAGGATCGCGTCGTATTCGCGCGGGTCGATGCCTTCGAGCGGGCAGGTGTCCACTCCGACGAGTGCGGCGGATGTCATGAAGTTACCGAGAGCGATGTAAACCTGGCGGGCGGCCCACTCGCGGACCCAGGCTTGGCGCGGGCCGGCGATGACATCGGCCATCATCATGTCGCGGTAGAAGCCAAGCGACTCAAGTGTGATTCCGCGAACTTCCGCGATGCGGGCGAGGTATTTTTCCATGTAGGGGACATCGACTTTTTCGGGAATCGCAAAGACGACGAGGTGGGAGGCATCGGTGATCTGGGATTGGTTCCAGGAGTGCGGACGCAGCTTCGCGCGGAGCTCGGGATTGGTGACGACAAAGAACTGCCAGGGCTGGAGTCCATACGACGAGGGCGACAAGATGAGCGATTCCTCAAGCGCCTGCCAGACCGGGGCGGGAATGGTTTTGGAGGCGTCGAATTGCTTGGTGGCGTAACGCCAGTTTTGAGCGGCGAGGAGTTGGTCGTTGGTGATGGGATTCATGCCCCGCGATGGGAATGCGGCGGAGGCGGGACATCAAGACTTTTCATAGAAGCCCATCACGCGCGGTTCCTTGGCAAACTGACGCATGACGGGGTCGTTCATGAGGTAGTTGAAAAAATCGGGGGCAATTGTGGGTTCGGTGGCGCGGAGGATGGCGGCGGCCTTTCCGAAATCGCCGAGACGCATGGCGACATAGGCGGCACAAAAATCTTCCGGGGTAGTGTGGCCCTGCGAGAGGTAAGCTGGCAGGTATTCATCCGGCGTTTCACTGAGCGCTTGAAGACAAAGCAGCGTGATCATTTCCGTAGAGGCACGATCGGGCTTTGAGCCACGCAGATTGAGCAGTGCGGCGAAGGCTTTGTTGGTGGCTGTCACGGATGCCGGTTCCTCGTCTTTTGCGGGAGTGCGCGCGTCGATGCCGCGTTGGATGCCCTCGGAGACGCCACTTCCATAAAAGAAGCGGCCGACGAGGATGTTTGATCCAGCGAAAACCACGAGCACGCCGATTGAGATGAGGATTTTGAAATTCAGCGACCGGCTTCTGCCTTCTGTTCGCTTGGAGGAATCTTGATGACTTCTCCGGCGGCGACGCGTCCCGCCGGAGGAGAGCTCAACTTGGGGTGACTGTCCTGTGCGGCGCAATTGAGGGGTGGAATTTTCCGTGGTCTCCAAGGCATGCTCGGCATCAATGTGGCGCGGCCGGATGTTTGTTTGGGAACCGTTGTCATCCGCTTCGGTTGGGAGATTTCTTTCGCGTCGCGGAGGAATGGAAGGCTTTCCAGGCTGGTTCATGTTTTTTTCGCGATGCTTCGTTTAAGGTGTCCCGCGCGGACATAGAAGTCGTGCGCGCTTTGCAGTGAGTATTGCAAGCTGTGCGTGCTTTTCCAGCAGGTTGTCTGGCGAAAACAGGTGGAATCCACCACCCAGCGATCCGCCCAGATGTCGCGGGCGCGGTCCCGCGTCAGGCTGGGAGCGGATGCCCGTAGCGATGGGACGGCATCCACAACAAGGGAGAAACATTTTATGATGACCTGGGGAAGGGGAATGGTGACGCCGCGTCCGTTGGTGGCTAAGGCGGCAGTGCGGATGAGCTCGAAATCAGTGATCGTGCTCTCCGAAGCGATGTAGAAAGGCCCCCTCGTGCCGCTTTCCCACGAGGCGTTCACGGCTTCGAGGAGATCCTCGACTGCGATGAAACTGTATTCCTTTTTGCCAAGCCCCGGCTTGGGCCTCACCAGTCCGGACGCCATTTTGAAGAGTGGAAGCGTGGCGGTGTCGCGGGCGCCGAGCACCATGGGCGGACGGAGAATGGTAATGGGGCGGTCGGAATGTGTGCGGTGGATGGCTTGCTCGAGTTCGAGTTTGGATTTTCCGTAAAGCGTGATGGGTGAGTCGGCGTGCCTTTCCGTGCGTGCAGGAGTTCCTGCGGGCGTTGGGCCCCCGGCGGCTTGGGAGGAGAGAACAACGATCCGGCAATCAGGGTGCAGTGCATCGAGCACGCGGAGCGTCCAATCCACATTGACGCGGTGGTATTCTTCGCGACTCCGCGCGAAAAGGACACCAGCCGAGAGGAGTGCGTGCGTCGGGCGAATTTCTCCCCAAGTGGCCGGGTCGGTGTCCAGCGTGATGACATTTTCGCTGGAAATTCCCTCCGCCGCGAGCTGGCGACGGAGTTTCTCCGCACTCCGCACGGGGGCGAGAATGCGTGTGCCGCGTTGCGCTTCCTGAACGAGCATGTTGCTGCCCACAAAACCGGTTGCGCCGGTGAGGAGCAGCGTTTTCATGCAGGGCCGCGCTCGGAGGGATCAGGGAGTGGCTTCGGGAGTTGCCGAGGGAGCTGGAGCCGCTTGTTGGTTTTGTTGGCGTTGGATTTTGTATTTATCCACAACCGCGCGGGCGTCGGCATCCGTGTCGGCGAGATTGATGAGATCGGTGAGCATCTCGGTGTAGCGGGCTTGAACCTGCTGGGATTGCTGGACGAGCGCCTCGCGTTGTTTGATCAGATTGCCCAGATTTTTTTCGGATTCAACCAGTGACCCGATCTGGCGGTCCAGATTTTCGGCCTGCCACCTCATGCTACGGCCGTTTTGGCCAAGGCTACTGATCTGCGAGAAGAGAAAAATCGCGAAAGCGATAGCCAGAAGAGCGAGTGGGAGGTGGATGCTATCCGAGATGCCGTTTTGAGCGGCGGAATCTTCGTTGTTGTAGTCTTCCATGGTTTTTTTGGTGGGGGTTAGTTGGCTTTGGCTTCGATGCCGTATTTCTTGAGAAGCGTGGCGATCTTTTGGTTCTTGTTTTGGACCTGCAGCGTGGCGAGGTCGCGGATGACCGAGGGGCCAACCTGATTGGCGAGTTGGGAAGCAGAGTCGATGAGTTGTTGCTGGGCTTGCAACTGCTGCTGTTGACTTTGAATGGTCAATTGATGGGCTTGGATTTCATCCTGCTGGGATTGCAGTCCGCGTTGAAGACTCTGGTTGCTCCAATTGGAAACAAGAAACCAAAGGCTTAGAAGGATTGCGAGGGAGCCGGCGGCTGTTGATATGAGTTTAATAGGCATGGTGGGGTTGTTTTAATCTGGGGCTCGACCACTCAAATCCAAACAACGAGCCGGGTCAATAAGCAAACTTAAGCCGCAAGGGCGCGCGAAATTCGTGAGGTTGAAAAAAACATCGCCATTGGGCATCGGCAGGGCTTATTTTCGAGACCGTTAGACCCATCTATTTCATGAGCCAGCCATCATCACTCGCTTCCACTTCTGTGGATTCTCCTTTTATCAACAGTTTAGGAATGCCCTTTGTGCCTGTGCCGAGATTTTCGACGCTTTTTTGCATTTGGCCAACTCGGGTGAGGGATTTTGAGGCTTATGCATCCGATAAAGGTGTGGAGATTCAAAATCAGTGTTCAGGGTCCAGCTCCGAGCATCCTGTGGTGAGCGTGACATGGAAGGAGGCGGCCGATTTTTGCGAATGGCTTACTGAGAAGGAGCGTGCGGCCGGGCGTCTTCCGGAGGGAACAATCTTTCGTCTTCCGAGTGATCTTGAGTGGAGTGCTGCGGTCGGCCTGCCGCACGAGCAGGGAACCCGCCCCGACCAGCGCAGTGGGGAACTCGACGGTTATCCGTGGGGTGCAACATGGCCGCCACCCAAAGGCGCGGGCAACTACTCGCAGGAACTCGGCATCGACGAATACGAGTTCACTTCGCCGGTGGGCAGCTTTGCTCCGAACGCCTTCGGAATTTATGACCTCGGTGGGAATGTCTGGGAATGGTGCCACGATTTCATCGATCGTTCCCAAGACTGCCGCGTGCTGCGCGGTGCTTCATGGTTCAATGGTTACCAAGACCGCATGAAATCTTCTTTCCGCAACGATCTTGGGCAGCCTGACACCCGTTATTCCAGCTTTGGATTCCGAGTCGTGCTTGGTGCTCCGCTGAATCGCTGAACCGTTG
>JBIKUM010000372.1:0-2558 GCA_044347585.1 Terrimicrobiaceae bacterium | reverse complement strand
CCATCAGTTTCAACCTGCGCGATGCCGCCACCGAAAAGGACAACAACAAGGGCAAGAACCGCTTCTTCCGCCTCTGCGATGAGGACTTCATCACCGAGGAGGGAACAGTGCTGAAACTCTGGTTCACCTACGAACCCACCGACAAGAAAGAGAAGCAGGACGACCTGAACCGTGCCGCCCTCGATGCCGTCATCCCCGCCATTCCCGCAGCGTTCAGAGCAGGTGCCCTCAAACTGGTGCCCACCGAGAAGAACAAGGGCCGCACCCTGCTGGAGAAGCACCTCACCGAATACACCGCCCGCAACACCTTCGACTATTTCATCCACAAAGACCTGGGAGGCTTCCTCACCCGCGAGCTGGACTTCTACATCAAAAACGAGCTGCTACACATAGATGATATAGACCTCGACCGCCCCGACCGCTTCGACCGCCAACTGCGCATCATCAAAGGGCTGAAACGCACCGCGCTCGACATCATTGCCCTGCTGGCCCAGTTGGAGAACTTTCAGAAACGTCTTTGGCTCAAAAAGAAATTCGTGGTGCAGAGCGATTGGTGCATCACCCTCGACCGCATACCCGAACAGTTCTATGCCGACATAGCTGCCAACACCGCCCAGCGCGAGGAGTGGGTGCGGCTGTTTGCCATTGATGAGATAGCGCCCGACCTCACCACCGTGCCCTACTCCGAACCCCTCACGTTGGACTTCCTAAAGGCCAACCCCTACCTGCTGGTGGACACCAAGTTCTACCCCCGCCAGTGGAAATACCGCCTGCTGGGCCACATGGACAATTTGGATGAACGGACCGATGGCCTGCTCATCAACTCGGAGAACTTTCAGGCACTGAACCTCTTGCAAGAGCGATTTGAAAACACCGTTCGCGTAGCTCATATTGACCCTCCCTACAATACTGAGACAAGTGGATTTCTTTACAAGAACACCTTTCAGCATTCCAGTTGGAGTTCCATGATGATCGATAGATGTGTGTTAGCAAAGAGGTTGCTTGTCAATGGAAGCGGTCATTTACAAGTTCACATAGATGAAAACGAATATGAAAGGTTGTTTTTATTACTTAGTCAACTTGATTTCGTAGATGGTGGCAGTATTGTGTGGGATAAGAGAAATCCAATGAATGGAGGCTCTGGTGTAGCGAGACAGCATGAGTACATCGTCAATATGCTGAATGGTTCTTTTCAAGTTTTGAAAAGGACAGCCTCGGTAGTTTCAATACTAAGTCAAATCGAAAAATTACGAGTAAAACATGTCTCTGTCTCGGAGGATGCCATTAAGGAGTTCGCCAGTTGGATTGCAGCCAATGACAATTTGAGTGGAGGCGAGAAGGCGTATAAGTATCTTGATGAGAATTGGAAGGCATATCAAAGTGTTAGTCTCAGAGCTCCTGAGCCAAGAACAGATGAAAAATTCTTTATCCCGCTGATTCATCCAATTACTTTAAAGCCTTGCTCTGTACCTCCCAATGGATTTTCGAGGACACCTGAAACGTTGAATGATATGGTTAAAAGAGGCGAGATTCTTTTTGGAAAGGATGAAAGCACTCAGCCACGTCAGAAAGCTTTACTTCAAGTAGATACCTCAAGGCAACTGTCTTCCATTATTCAAGATGCTAAGAAAGGAAAGTACTACACTGACCAATTGGGTATTGAGTTCCCGTACTGTCATCCTGTTTCGCTCTACGAGGAGTTATTAGGAGGAACTTCAATTGAAAGTGAAACATTGTTTTTGGATTACTTCTCAGGCTCAGGCACCACTGGCCATGCGGTCATCAACCTGAACCGCGAGGATGGCGGCAAACGCAAGTACATACTGGTGGAGATGGGCACGTATTTCAACACCGTCACCAAGCTGCGCATAGAGAAGGTGGTGTACAGTGAGGGTTGGAAGGACGGCAAGCCTACGAACAGAAAAGGCAGTAGCCACTGCTTCAGATACATGCGCCTCGAAGGCTATGAGGACACCCTCAACAACCTGCGCATGGAGCGCAGCGCAGCCCAGAGCGCCCTGCTGGAGGAGGAGCACTTCGGCCACGATTACATGCTGCACTACATGCTGGGCCACGAGAGCAGAGAGAGTTTGCTCAACCTAGATATGTTCAAGCGGCCCTTCGGACACACGCTACGCATCACCGAAAACAACGAGACCACCGAGCAGGAGGTGGATCTGGTGGAGACCTTCAACTACCTCATCGGCCTTGTGGTGAAGAGCGTGGAGGACATACGCGGCACCATCGTGGTGCAGGGTGCGCTGCTGAGTGACGACAAGGTGCTCATCATCTGGCGTGATGTGGAGCAGATGGACAACAAGGCGTTGGACGAATTCTTCCGTAAGCTGGACATCAACACCCGCGACACGGAGTTCAGGCGCATCTACGTGAATGGCGACAACAACCTCCAGAACCTCCGCACCGATGATGAGACATGGAAGGTGACGCTGATAGAGGAGGAGTTCGGGAAGCGGATGTTTGAGTGTAAGGACGTTTGAGCGATGGCCGTTAGACGCAACACCACCATCAAGCTCTCCAAGGCCCTGGTGCTCAACCGC
>JBIKUM010000415.1:0-10136 GCA_044347585.1 Terrimicrobiaceae bacterium | reverse complement strand
AAGTAAACGGTGGTGCCGCGATCTTTAGGATCGGCGGCAACCCGGCCGGCAAAAAGTTTGACACTGGCCAACCAGGGCGTGCCATTGGCCTTGGCTTGCTCCAAGGGGACAGACTTCAGAACACCGGGCTTGCGTCCACCGCCCTCATTAATGATGGTCGAGTGCGTCTTGGCATATTCTTCGAACCAGGCAGAGTCCGCCTTACCCGTTTGACGTCCCTCCATGATTTTGTCCACGATTGTCCAATCCTTGTTTGCCGGGACCTTGTCTGAACAATTGAATCCGCCCCATACCACGACCGGCATGCCGCCGCCGCCGGGCACTTCGTAACCGCGCCAATCCGCCCGCATAGGCTTGGTTGGCGACGCCTGGAGGCCGAACTCAAATGTCCGTGGTGTGTCCAGTGTCACCGGCTCTTGGATCAACTCGACGCGCAACACGACCTTGCCAGGCTCGATGAAGAGGCGCTGAATGGAACTCTTGCCATCCGTCACATACCCCTCCGTGTGGTCGCCAAACCAGGCGAGTCCGCGTTCCTCGGCTCCAAGCCAGATGTAGGGCGCGAAGTTCCACTGGTCCTTTATCTTACGCACGCCCCAGTGCATCTGTTGCCTGGCTTCCCAGACCTGATAGGAAACCGGAGCTTCTCCAGCGAATGGTTCGACTTCGAACCGGGACGGCCGCCAAGCCTGTTGGATCCAAGTGATCTTGCCACCGCGAGGCACCTTGCCGGCGTAGTTTTGCCGCATGGAGTTCATGCCCACCATATGGCAGAGCGGGGCTTCGGATTCCTTGAGCGCTATTTCCAGCCACATCCGCTTCACTTTCGCCGGATCTTTTGCCGGTGAGAGAGTCCACTGCACTTTGGCACAGCCATCCTCCTCGATGCTGACTTGCGATTTCAAATTGCCGATTGTCGACTTCGCACTGGTCTGGAACTCGGCCAAATCGGGATAAAGCACTTTTCCTGAAACTCCTTCGCCGGACCGGCCGGCGCTTTTCCACTCGACGGTCTGTCCATCCTCCGTTTCCACCATAAGTTTCATCGGCTCGGCAAGCAATTCACGCCCTTGGCTGACAACGCTGTCGAACAGGCCCAAGGCATTCACGGTGTAGGTCCGGTCCACCATGGAGACTTTATTCCGATCGACCTTCACCGGTGTGAATGGCGCATAGACCTTGTGATCTTTACCATAATTGCAGTTCTCCCACTCGAAATGCGATCGTCGAAAGGTCTTGGCGGCCGTGAGTTTCGCCCCGCCAAACTCGTATTCCACCCGGTAATTGCCAGTCGGCAGATCCGGCAGCTTGATCACACCGTGGCCGCGCCCGTTGCCATCGAGGGCGATCGTTCCGGATGCGACCTCTTTGTTGGAATCCACCGCCCCTTGCGGTGCCGCCGCAAAGAAAAATGGCATCTCCTTGAGCAGTTCCGGCTCGATAACAGCATGAAACACACTGACTTTCAATGTGTTCACTTCTCCAGAAGGTTTTGCTGCGCCTTCAGGCATCAATTTGAGCGCGGCCTTCGCATCAAAAACCACTTCCAGCTCGTTCGCATACGGATAATAGGCATACGGAAGACGCGCGAACACATCGGTATCAGAGGAGTTTGATACAGATCCATGCACCTGAGGATTAAAGCCGATCTTTTCACGCCAGCGGATGTCGTCCTCTGTAAGTGTTTCCGCTCTCAAGGCTGAGGCACATGACCATGCGCTGAGAAACACAAGCCCAAGGGTGCAATACTTTTTTGGTGACAATTTTTCTTTCATACTATTTGTTTATGGGGGGGGTTAACATTTTTCTTGACTGAAGAGCACTTCTCCTGAAAAACCATTATTTGCAATGATTTGTTTGTAGATCCAAGCGCTTGGCTTGGGGGTGCGCTGGAAGGTTTTCCTGTCGACCTCCACCAATCCGAGACGCGGGGCGTAAGTGCCCCATTCCCAGTTGTCCATGAGGCTCCAGTGGAAAACGCCGCGCAGATCCACGCCTAGGTCGATGGCATTCCGGAAAGCGGCGTAGTGCAAGGCCATGTAGCGAATGCGGTAGAGGTCGTCGTCGCAGGAGCAGCCGTTCTCGGTGATATACACTGGTTTGTCTGTGAGGCGCAGGAGATTGCCAAGCACAGCGTCCGGCGACATCTCATCGAACCAGAATTCCTGTTCGATCATCGCCTCTTTTGCATGCAAATATCGTTTTCCGTAGGCGTCTGCCTTGCGGCTGTCAACCATGTGCCTTGTGTAAATGTTCACAGCCCAGAAGTCACAGCGTCCCTTGACTTCCGGAAAAAAGCCTCCATCCACGAAGGGGAAGACGAGTTCACCAGTGCGCATGGCATGGAGGTAAAACCCGTTGCTGGTCCAGTCCACCATGCCGGTCATGAGGCGATCGAACTCGTCGTGCGCCCGCACGGGTTCGGCCGGCACATAGGCCAGCGGGGACCCCACCGGTGCCGTGGAGTGTTGCTTGATCAGATCGTAGACGGCCGCATCGGCAAAAAGCAGGTTGATCTTGTAGTTGGCCATCTTGAGATGCTGGTCGGGATGGGGGGGGCGCCCGCCGTGCAAGTTATACTCATTGATCGGCGTCCAACCGGCCACATACGGAGCCAGTTTGGGGACGATGTAATCGGAGAAGCGTAGAAAATGGCTGATATTCTCTCGCTTGTGCCACTCTCCCAGATCACTGAACCAAAGTGGATTAGCGAAATGATGGAGCGTGACCCAGGGCTGAATTCCAGCCTCGACTAACCGGCGGCACTGATCCACGTAATGCTCCGTGGCAGCCGCATCAAACTCGCCCTCGCGGGGCTCAATGCGCGACCATTCCACACTGAAGCGGTAGGCCTGGTGTCCCAGTTCCTTAAGCAGCGCGATGTCCTCGCGGTAGAGCTCAAAGCTGTTGCAGGCCTTGCCGCAGGGATCGCGGAACTTGCCCTCCTTTTCGGCCCGATACCAGTCGTTGTTGAAGTTATCGCCCTCGATCTGTTGCGCGGCGGTGGCCGCCCCCCAAAGGAAGCCCTTCGGGAATGTGACTTCGGGAAGCTTGCTGAAGTTGATCATTATTTTGGTTGCTGCTTTACTGGTTTACTGGTCTCCCGGATTCAAAAACTCGCGAGCCAGCGTTAGGAAGACACTGCTTGTCCAAGTGTAAGCCGGATCGCGCAACGGCTCGCCGGTGAGGGCATTGAAGTTCTCCGGGAATCCGCTCTTACGGCAAAGCCGACAGTATTTGAGCGCCACCTCGTGGGCCAGATCGGGCGCGCCGGAGCGGCGCAGGCCATCCGCTAAAATCAGCGTCGAAGGCCCCCAGATCGGCCCTCGCCAGTAGCCCTCCGCCTCGTATCGCGCTGTGCCGGGCTCCTCGGTGGCGGGCCCCCATTCGGTGAGAAACGCCTGAATCCGTTGGATCATCGTTTCCCTGATGTGCAACGGGAGCCGCTCACCCAAAACCAGAACCATGTAGGGGAGCAGACTGCGCGCTCCGTGGTCGTAATCCCCGTCGCTCAGGCGGTGGTAAACAAACCCGTCGGCACACCAAGCCTCCTCGACGAGCGCCTTCAGAAGGACTTCCGCTGCGGACCTCCATTCCGAGGCCTCGGCGGGCCGGTTCAACTCTCCGGCCCATTCGGCCAGCACATCGAGCATGGTGATCGTGTAGGCGGTCAACTCGGGTGAGCGCACCGGCAGGCCGCCATCGTAGACCGTGGCGTTATCCCAACCGCCGTCGTTACCGTGCTCCAGGAAAAGCAGGTCGCTGCCCTTCCGGCGGCGATACTCCAACCAGTAACGCACCTGCCGGCTGAATTGGCCATACCAATGAGCCTGACCGTCCCGGCCGCCAAGCATCGCGGTGTGGCGGAGCATCCACATGGCGATCCAGCCCTGCACCGGCGGCTTGTTGAAGTTATTCAACATCAGAATCGAGTTGAAGAAATCCGGCAACTCGCCAGTGGGCAACTGGTGGTCATAGGGAAGCTGAAGCTGATCCCACGCCAGTTCCGGATGCGTCGGTGCGAGGGCAAGCGCATTGAATGCGTGATCCCAACTCCAGACACAGGACATCCAATTCTTACTCATCAGCATCGCCGGGCGCCGGTTCAAGCCTTCCGCATGCACCACCGCCGACCAGTTCACATAGGCCGCCAACCGCGCCGTCTCCACAAAGGCCTCCGGCACCCCGCGAACCTGCGGCTCGGCAAACGCGGCGAACTCGTTCCGCACCTCGGCGGCTGTCTCCTCAAAATCCTGCCACTCCACTTCGTCCGGGAATGTGGAGCCGATCCGCCGGTCCAGCACGACGTCCAGAAATCCTTCCTCGTCGGGCAACAAATCCACATGTGTGTGCGGCCCTTTTACTCCCCAACCCGCCGTAGCAGCCACGCGGCCCCGCCGCGCAGTCAACTGGAACACCCGGAAGGCGCTGAACATGATTATCCTGCACTTTTGCGCGGAAATCGGGCTCACCCCATTGGATTCGTGACCGCGCAATTGGAGTCGCAGGCCGACCTTTTCTCCGGCAATCTGCAAGCGGTCGCTCCCCGCCCAAGCCAGACGCAATGGGCCACCTTCGGGTGTGCACAGCGAGAGGACCGCCTCGTCGCAATTCAACCCGGCTTCCACCGGCTGTCCATTAACCAGGAGTTCAAGTTTAAACAACTCCTTGGCGCTTTCGCCACTGAAGGCCCGCAGCCAAATGCCCTGGGCCACATCCGCCGACAACTCGTGCGGAGGACCCAGATCAGAAATGGCAAGATACGAGCCGAATCGACTGAAAGGTATGCGGCGGATGTCAAACTGCGTCATTGTTTTTTGCATTGTTTTTTGATCTCGTGTGTCGCTTCGTCGCAAAGCCTCAATAGGTGTCAACGAATACCGCCTTACTTTGTCCGCCCTTCACATTGACCGTTGTTTCACCGGTGGCGGCATTGAATTTTTTTGCGCCGACGGCTTGGGTGTAGGCGTTCCAAATCTTGGGGACTTTTACGCCCAGCTTATCCAAGTCGAGGGTTAGCTCCGCGTCCAAGTCATTGGCACCTGTGTTAGTGAGCAGGAGCATGGCCGTGCCTGGGCGTGTCCAGGCTTTGACCTGCACGGCGGGATTGCTGTTCTTGACCACGGCGCTCGCGGCATTGGCATCCAGAGACTTCGTGCCGGAGCGGTTCAGCCCCCAATTCAGCGCTCTCACGAGCAGATATCGGCTGTCGTGGTAGAAAAGCTCCACGCCATCGATGACACCTGTGGCTAGGTCGATGGTCGGGTTGGAAGCCGGACGCACCTTGGGGTCGGCATCATTATTGTAGCGTGGGTTTTCAGGCAAACTATCATACCAGCTGAAAATCTTCATGTATCGGCTGGGAAGCCGCCCATCGTTCAGAAGCATCTCCGAAATGCGGATCTGCTCCGGCTTGACGCCCGCCGGCACGCCCAGAGCCTTGAGATCGAGGGTCAATTTCGCCGAACGGGTCTTCTCCTGCCCCTCCGGGTCGAGCCCGTAGTTGAGCACCTGGATCACCGCTTTTCCGGGGCGTTTCCAAACCGAGGCCAGCACGCCAGAGTCGGCAGGCTTAACCACATCGCTATTACGCCAGTAGGGCAGGAAAACCACGTCGTTGGCAGCGATCCCGAAATGGCGAAACGGTTCGGTATTGAAAAGGATGCCACTGCCCCCCTGACCCGCGTCATGCAACGAGGCCCAGGCGGGGTTCATAGACCCGAGATGGCTGATGTTGACCCCGAAGCTGTGTGGGCAACTCAGCGCAATCATCCGGTCCATCGGGTAGACGGTGATGGGATCTTTCATCGGATACTCGCTGTCGAGGATCGCGTCGGTCCATGGCAGGGCGCGCAGCGCGATCGAATTCGTAGCGTGGCCGGAGACGCCGCCGGGATAGAGGCCGTTCTCGGCCATGATCGCCCAGGTGCGCTTATACCACTCGCGCAATTGCCCATCCATGCTGCTGGGTTGCACGCGCCCATCAGGCAGCCGGTAACCCAATCCTGCGATGAGGGCGTCGGTGGAGCGAGTGAAGCTGATGTCGAAGTAAAAATGAGCGCATCCGCCTTGTTGAACCTGCATGTTCATGAGATAGGCCATGTAGTCGCGGTAGGATTTGTTCAACGACTCCCCACCCTTATCGGTCTGCCACTCAGCGCGGAAATAGTCGTAGAGCCCTGGTTCCAGTGTCTTATCCATGTAGCCACGCAAGGCGATCTGATTGTTGAGGAAAAAGCGATGGCGCGGGCGTATGCTGAACCAACCCTCTTTCTCAGTGATTTTCTCCGCAGCTGCTTTGTATTTGGCGAGATAGTATGGCCACTCGCTGGTATCGCGCGACGGCATGCTCAGGACCGAGAAGTATCGTTTGTTGTTTTCCTTCTCGTTGGCCTTGTAGTCGTCGGCTGAGAAGGCATTGGCGGCGGAGACCTGCGTAATGCGCCAGCCCTTGGCGAAGTGCCGGAACGGCGTGGCATTGTATTGGAGGTTGACCGTGCGCGGCGCATCGAGCAGGAATCCTTTTTCACCCTTGGGCAGATTGATGAGGTGGTTACGGATGACCACCGATTTGCCATCGCGGAAGAGGCTGTGCGCCGGGGTCGCGTCGTTGGGCACCCAGCCCTCGTCGCTGTCGCCAAACCAGCAGAGACCCCTCTGCTCGTTGCCAACCCAGAGGTTGTTTTGCCAGTTGCCGACCAGCATGAGCGAACTGGCCTTGCCGAGGTCGGAAAGCGTATTCCAAACTTGGCCCGAGCCGGCAGCCACCTTGCCAATTGTGCGCGGAGCATAATTACCGCCCACGCCGCCGATGCAGCTCATCCAATTACCCAGCGCGTCATCCACCGGCCATTCGATGCGGAGGTCGTCGATCGCGACAGGTTGGCTTTGCGGGGCGAAGGTCACATCAAGATTCACCAGACCGTCCTGCTCCATCCATCCTTTCACCGTGAAGTTCAATCCGGCCGCAGAAGCCGTGACTCCGGTGAATTCCAGACGCCAATCCTTCGTGCTGGTGAACTTCACCCGCCCCTCGGTGGGCACAACCTGCTCCTTGCCGCCGACCGTCACCACAATGCGGGTGGGACCTGTCAGCACATTCCCACCGTTGGAAACGATCTGCTTTGGCAGGCCCAAGCCATCGAGTTGATACTCGCGCCGGGTGCAGGTGACCGTATTCCCCTTGACCTTCAGCGCCTCAAACGGCGGTAACAGCTTTTCCGTATCGCCGATTTTGTTGTTCCACCACTTAGAGAATTCCTTGGACTCGTCTTTTATCTCGAAGCTAAAATCCTTGCGGGAAACAAGGGTTTTTCCATCGCCATCCACGATGGCTACGGCCACCTCATACTTTCCTGGTGCCAGTGTCGGCAATTCAATGATATCCGTGTAGATGGAGTGGATGCAACGCGTTACTTGCCCGCTTTTAACGGTTTTTCCATCCTTTTCAATCACATAGGTGAGGGCGGCTGGCTGGCTGCCCTCGGGAATCTTGGCGTCGAGGGTGTCGCCATTGATCTCGATCTTGTTGCTGGCCGGATTAAATTGTATGCTGGCCTCAAAAGGAGTGGTTCGCGGCACCGCATTCAGGTAGCTCTTGTCGGTGCCTCCAAACTTGCAGGCGTAATGGTAGACCGGTGTCGCATCGGGGGCATCGTCGCGCGTCACATCGAAACGGAGGTCCGAGAAACTCCGGATCGTAACCTTCTTGGTCGAGCCATAATCAACGATCTTCTGATCATAGACCAGCCCTGGGAAGTCCTTCAGCACTTTGAATGGCACTGAACCGCCCGCCGGAATGGTAAGACTCTGCTTCTCGGCCACCACCTCGCTGGAACTTTCCTTCGAATTCTTCGGAGGGTTATAGGTCAACTTCAACGCGGCGGTCACGCTCACCGGATTCTTGCCGGGATTGAAAATCGTCGCTTGCATGTCGATTCTCTCATCATGCAACCCTGAAAAGCGCTCCACTTGCACATACGGCTGGTCGGCAGTGAGCGTTGTGCGCGGGAATCCGTATTGCTGCAGATGCCCGGACGCGCTCGGAAAATCGAGCCATTGCCAATCGGGATTCTTGAGGTCGGCGGCAAGCAGAATGTCCATCTTGTCGCCCGCCTTGTTCTCCACAGGCATCTGGAGATCCTTCAGATCCATGGCCAACTCCATATCCCACCACTGCTTGCCATCGGCCTCGTAAACTCGGTTGGCGATCTTCGCGTCCGGCGACCAGTTGTAAATGTTCTGTCCGATGGAGGGGTAGATTTTCATATACTCGGCGGCCCCGAGCGAGTTGATGACCATTTTCATGAAGCTGCTGGCCTCGCCCTCGAGTTTGTTGCGGTCGTGCATGAAGATGCCGAACTCGTAGGCGTCGTCGAAGACTGTTCCCGTGGTCTTTGGTTCGCGACGGCTCCTGTAGAGTTTATGCCCCGGGAGCACATCACTGCGCGCGGCAATGTAGAGATGCGTGGCATCCCATGCCAGCCAGAAGGACACGGGACGGTCCTTGTATTCCAGGCTGTGCGTCCTAACCACTCCCATGACTTTCGCCGCGCCACGCCACTCGTCGGGATTGATCGTGCCGTCAATCTTCGGCGGCGCAGTCATCTCCGGGACATTGAATCGCGGAATGAGCGCTTCATTGAACGCCATCCTGCTTTCGCCTGCAAACGCGGTCGCTGCGCTGAGGGCCATACCTGCCAATAGGCCGAGGAAGGAGACTTTCATGCTGGATTTTATTATCACGGGGTTTTTCATGGTTAATTTTCTGGTTTGATTAATGATTTAAAAAATTTGTTTGGATGTATTTGCAAAATTTATGCCACCGGGTGGGTGAGATAGTCGACATCAAAGGTCGAGGCGATTTGCGCAGCGCTTTCGGGGCGGAAAGGCTCCTCGCGGTATTCAAGGGCGAATCGTGTCCGAAAATGCCCCGGCGAATTCGATGGGAAATTTGTTCCCCAGTAGTTGTTGTAAATCCAGAGGCCGAGAAACGGCTCCCGGCGATGCAGGCGCGTCGAGGGCAGTTGCGAAAAGGTGAATCCGCCGCACTGGAAAAGCGAGGTATCCGCCGGAGCCAGATAGAGGGTGCGTCCACCCCGGGTGACAGCAATGCCGGATGCAACCTGATAGAAGCTGTTGCAGGTGCCGGGAATCTGGTCCCGCTCGGCGCGGAACCACTCACCGCAACTGTCGATCCAGTATTCGCAATCCCCTTCCCCGGGCATTTGAAATGGCAGAGCCAAATACAAGGCGCGCAGGGTCGAGTCGGCGTCAAGCATCCAATCGGCCGTCATCTCCAGCCGTGAGGGCCGTAGAGCGTCGAGGGTGAATTGTATCCCGCTCAGCAAGGATTTCTTTAGCCCAACAGAGAGCGTATGGCGCTGACCGAGCGCATGGCGGGTGATCGTGCCGACGCCACCCGGCAGGCGCGAGCGCTCGAAGGTGAGCTCGGGATTCCAAGCGCAATCCGAGGGATCCATGTCCTCCATCCCGCCGCCGGCGATCTGGAAACCGCCAACCGGCCTCTCCAGCACCGGCTCAAAGCCAGACCAGCTGGCATCGGCCCGCAGAACCTCACCCAGCGGATTCCGCCAAGATACGAGCCCCCCACTACCGGGATCATACACAAGCGCGCTTTCCGCCAGTTCGAGGCGTTGAACGGAATTCTCATCGAGGGTTTCAATTTGCGGCGCGGGCAAATCCTTCAGCGGAACAACCTCCCGATTCCCGGCAGGCACATGGAGATCAAGAGCGCCAAAGTTGCCGGATGCCGCGAGAGCCTCAAAAGTTGGCTCGCGGTCAAACTGATACAAATGCTCGGGGCGACGAGAAGTCGCAAAAGCGAGCATACCTTTCTCGTTCGTAAGATAGTCCAACCCGAGCGGCCACGGATGCGGGTTCACGGCCAGAACACTCACGGGATTCTTGGGAAGGGGCGAAGCCATGGCCGTGAGGTGATCACGCAGCAGCACCATGGAAGTGGACTCCGCCACAGAGGCATCGAATCGGGTCTGGGCTTTCTGGCGTAGCGAATCGCTTGAGCCGGAATCCGAGCCGCCCGAACTGTGGCTATCGTAGGTGTGCTCGCACGCCAGAGCCAGCGAGCGGCGGGCCGCATCCATCGTGAGCGAGCC
>JBIKUM010000373.1:0-2566 GCA_044347585.1 Terrimicrobiaceae bacterium | reverse complement strand
AGATTGAGGGCCTTCCCCTGCCGGGGGCACGTACCTCTGCGCTGAAAAAAGCCGCACGCATTCGTGCTACCGAGATCGGCCGACATTCCACCGACCACCCAGCCGGCCATCGGCTTGAGGAAGTTCGCGAAGGCAAAGCCTGGCGAGTCCTGCATATACCGCTCTCGATCAACCAGACTAAGCGGGTCATGCTCAACATCCGTTACGATAGCGACTTTCCGGACAATATCGGCTGCCGCGTCAGCTTGAACTGCGGCGCTCTCCGCCTGCATCGCTATTCCGCACGCCGCGGCCTGACCCATTCCCTATAGCGGCGAGCCAATGCCTGCATTTCTCTCGACCCCTCATGGTTTGCCGCGCAGGAAACCGACCAACTCACTCTTTTTCTGCATTTTCTCAGCGCAGACAAAAAGGGGGACCAATACTGCGGTGAACCGCCATTTGACGCCAATTGCCAAACAAGCATGGGAAAATCAGGCGAACTTTCCATCACACTGACTTTGACCACTATTGACCGGAACTCGCGCCCAAGACATGATTTTTCCTAGCGACATGCCACGTCTGCTGCGCTCCCGACAAACAAAAAACAATCAAGGCCATTGCTGGTGACAAGCCCCCTCCCCACGGGGAAACCCGACATCTGCCGGATAACCGATGGGCTTATCGTGCCCCCCACCCATCTGGAACTGATTGCCGTCGATCACTGCAACATCAAGTGTCGAACGTGCAATCATGCCTCGCCGCTGATGCCAGCATGGTTTGCCGATCCGGATACGGTTCACCACGACTTCTCGCTCCTCGCCAAGCATTACAGACCGGCCTTTATCAAGGTACTCGGAGGTGAGCCGCTGATGCACAAGAACCTGGTCAGCGTCATCCAAGCAGCGCGACGATCAGGCATCAGTGACCACTTCACGCTGGTGACAAATGGGGTGCTTTTGGACAAAGCCAAAGACGACATCTGGAAAAGCATCGATGAAATCGAATTGTCGGTCTACCCCGCTACTCCCAATGCCGGCAAGATCATCGAAAACACCATTCGCCTGGCCAAGCGCCATGGCAAACTTTATAGGATATATCGCTACGACGAATTCCGGGCGACCTTCAGTTTGCAGGGAACCGCGAATACTGCTCTGGTCGGCCAGATTTACGCCGCCTGCAAGATTGCCAATCTTTGGGGTTGCCACGCCGTCAAGGATGGGTATTTTTACAAATGTCCCCAGAGCATCTACATCCGAAAACTGACGGGCAAGCACTGCGAAAGCGATGCACTGCCGATTTCCGATAGCCACGACTTTCAAGCCAGGCTGCTTGCCTTCCTGAATTCACCGAACCCGTTAACTACCTGCACCCATTGCGGAGGAACCGTCGGGCGCCACGTAGAGCACGTTCTGGCCTCTCAGGAGGAATGCCATTCCCATATCGACATACCAACCGACGATATTGTTGACCATGAGCTCTTGGCCGACTCACTGATCGCCATGACGCCGGCCGACGACTGCAAGATTCGCGTCAGGGACAAGCGCTTGCCCCCATGGCAGCGCCTGGCGCAATTGCTGAAAACGCACTGACCGCTGTTGGCACGCGCCGCCTGACATCCCAAAAATGGAACGAAAGCTCGCCGACTAAGCGCCGCTTTACTTAAGTTTGCCCCGCACCACCCGGACGCGGGCCGGGTTCTTGACGTTCATCTTGCCGCCGCCACCTTCGAGGTTGCCGCAAGCGCAGGCGGCCTTGATGTGCGGCACGGAATTGACGATGACCAGGCAATCCAGGCATTCGTAGTACAGATCGCCACCGGTCGGCAAGGCAGCAGGATCGGGCGCCGGCTCGACCGGGTAAAAGTTGTAGATCTTGCGCATGTCGATATTCAGCATTTTGTCCCCATCTTTGTATTTTTGATCGAATCCTAGCGCGCTTCGAACTGCGCGCTGGCCCGATAGTGCTTGTTGGCCTCCTCGCCTCGCCCCAACTGGTCGAAGAGGTGCGCCAGTTCGAGGTGCGCTTCCTGCGTCACCATCACCGACAGCGATGCTTCCAGATAACTCTGGGCCTTGCCCCACAATCGCTGGCGCTGGCACATCCGGCCCAGCGCCATCAGCAGCAGGGCATCGTCCGGATGCCGGCGCAGCCAGGCCTCGGCCTTGGCGATCCGCGCCGTCTGCTCACCGCCAGCCAGTCGCCCGTAAAGCGCCACCAGATCGGCTTGCCAGGCGTCGTCGTCGGCTACATCGAGCGCCGTCTCGATCAGTTTTTGCGCCTCGCTGCCGGCATCGAGGATCATCAAGGCCCGGGCGGCCGCCAGCAACACGCGCCGCCCACGCTCCTCGGCGGGAATGCCGCGCAGGTAGGCGGTCAGCCGGCCCCGGTCGGCAACGCTTCTGGCGATATTGGCCAGGTGTGCCTGGGTGCGAATTTCTCGAACCACTTCCGGCAGCAGCGCGTCACGCTTGGCCAACTGACGGACCAGCTTGAGCACCCCATCCCAGTCGCCGCTGCCCTGGCGGGCGCGCAACTCCAGACGCAGGGCGGCAATATGGCGGCCCTGCTTGCCCTGCAGACGGCC
>JBIKUM010000374.1:0-2567 GCA_044347585.1 Terrimicrobiaceae bacterium | reverse complement strand
GACGCCATTACCATCTCGCTGGAGCGGAAAGACGTTTCCAGGAGTTGCCATGGGAATAATCTTTCCAGGCTCTGTAACCATGTCAGCCGGGTCTGTAACGCCGTCTGGTACGTAACCCCACATAGTGTCGACCAACAGCTCTAAGTTGTCTAGGCGCTGGTTAGAGAGCACGTTGAGCTGATGAATCATGCCTAGCACAGGCTCAAGCGGAGATAGACCATAGGGCCGCCCTGGCACTGGAATGGCAGTGCCGATAATAAATGGCCGCCCGCCCCAGTAAGGGTTGGGCTCTACACGCGCCAAGTTGCTACCGACGACAGTAATGACGACATCGTGGTAGGTTACGTCTTCTACGGTAATATCGCCCCAAAACTCAAGCACGTCCACTAGTTCTTTGGGGTCGTACTCCATGCCCAAAAACCGGCTCACTCGTTCTGACTGCATCTTTGTGCGCCCATTTACGGACGTGGCGACAATTGATGCCGGGTTGAGACGGTCATATTCTTTGGTGGCAATCTTGCGCATCACAGTCGCCTTCTCTTGGCGCATGACGCGAATAAAGTTGGCGCGGTTGATGTCCCTGGCAGAGGGGTCTAGGAAGCAGTCAAAGCTGTCTAGAACTTCGAGGCTGATGTTGTCGTACTCTGGAACTTCTTCTTCAATTGCGGGGTATATTTTGTTGCCCTTTTCGTCCTCTTTTTCGATACGGCGCTTGCGGGTTACAAGGCGAGTTTCCCAGGGAAGCGCCAAGACGCTGAAACCGGTTACAAGAAGCTGTCGGATGTACGTCTCCCAATAGGATGTAAATTGTGCTTCTCTGAGTTTTTTAGAAACAAAGCGCTTTGTAGCCTTGGCAACGTCTGCGAGTTCTGGATTCTCTGCCGGTACAACATCGAACCAGTCACTGCTGGGAAAGAACGCTGTTTGGAGGTACGCATTGATGGTTTCTATGATTTCATAACCCTTGCCGCTGGCAATGCGATGGCGCCAATCGTCATTAACGTCTCCTACAAGACGAGCAACGCGCTGGCGCAGAAACTCTTCAGCCTCAGGCGTGCCAAAATAGGTTGCCCAGGATTCGAGCCACACTGTTTCGCGATTAGTCCTGGCGTTTCGATAGGTCTCATAGAGGCCCAGCACTGCTTGCGCCAAAAATTCTGTCGCCGGTTCCGTAGTCTTCTGGTGTATGCTCCCTGCGGAAGTGTTTCCAGAAACTGCAGTCGTTAAAAAAGACGCCTGAGCTGTCTGGGCATTGTTCATCGAGTCCCTCCGTATTTATTGTTAACCGTGGCAGCAACACGGGTTCTGCGCTTTTTTCTTTCACTGGAACTGCGCACAGGGTGTGACAACTCACAAAGGACCGCAATAGCGTCAATAATATCGTCACGGACATCCGGGCTAGGAAAATATAAAAACTCTTCCTTGACCTCTTTACTCTGCGCATATCTCTGGCCCAAGTAGAGCTTTTCCTCGTTCAGCAGTGGCTCTATGTAGCCAAGGATGCGCTCTTTTTTGTCGCCCTTGGGTTTATAGTCAATGATGGCTATCTGCTTTCCAAGTGCCTGATAGCCCTCAGCTATAGTGTAGCGCAGGTTTGCAAAGCCACCCACGGTTTCTATGTGAATGCTGGGAATGCGCCAGTAATCCGTGAGCTCCGCGAGTTGTGCGACAAGCTCTGAGGGCGTCCAGTGCCCGAAGCGAATCTCAAATACAAGCACTTCTCTATTGGGGCCCTTGCCGCCAAGAACAATTGCCGTCCAGTCAGCCGTGACAGATGTGCTCGCAGCGGGGTCTACGACAATTATGGGTTTAATCTCGACTGGATATTGGTAATCCGCCAGGTTAACCTTAAGAATGCCATTAGGCGCCATTTGAATGGCGTTGGGCTGCACGAATCGCATTGATGCCCAACCTAGCTGACCATCGTCCTCAACAAGGTGAGTGTTGAGATATTGGCTCGCGAAGCGCTTAGAGGGCAGCCGTCGGCGAAGCTTTTTCTCCATCTGGTCGTCAAAGCCCTCCGGCCAGAGATACCCAGCAGTGGCGTCTAGACCATTTGCGTAGATGTTTCTAAAAAACGTGTGCAGTGGGTCGTCATTCTGTGTGGCAAGAAATTCGTGCAGCTCTTCATCGTCATCAATGTCCTCGCCAAGGAGAGAGCTGTAATAATCCCAACTGTAATACCGAGTGCCAAGAATAACAATCTCGTCCCCTCTGTCGACCGTTTCATCATAGGGATTTAGAACGGACTCAATATCGTAGGTCCAGGATTTAATCTTGTTCGCTTTGACCAAAGAGTCGCTATTGTCGAACGTTACCAAGTCGTCAAATATAACGAGGTCATAGTGCTCCCCAGTGTTTGGCGACCCCACTGAGGCCGCTGTTATTGTGGGCTCTTTGTAAATCTCTGTGCGGTTCACTTGAAGCTTGTCCGCACGCCAGACAACTTTCTGGTCAGCGGCCTCGGTGTAGCCCTCGTCGTAGTCGTCCTCGAACTCGTTGTACTTGTTCCTGCGAGACTTGGCTCTTGCCTGGCCAGTGCGGTCCAAAGCGGGAATGAGTGGCCC
>JBIKUM010000491.1:0-2569 GCA_044347585.1 Terrimicrobiaceae bacterium | reverse complement strand
AGGAACGCACCCAGTTCGACCGGCCCATCGGCGGATTCCAGCTCCAGCAGAAGAAGCTCGCGGAGATGATTACTGAAATCACGAAGGCCCAGTTGCTGACATTCCGCCTCGGCCAACTCCGCGATGCTGGGCGTGCGACCTCCGCACAGATCTCGATGGCGAAGCGCAACAACGTAGCGATGGCCCTTGAGGTCGCGCGCGAATCGCGCCAAATCCTGGGCGGCATGGGCATCACCGGCGAATACCCCATCATGCGGCACATGATGAACCTCGAGTCGGTCGTTACCTACGAAGGCACCCACGACATCCACCTGCTCATCACCGGACTCGACATTACGGGCCTGAACGCGTTTGTGTGAGTTGAATGCGGTCGATATCGGGAGGGTTGTGTTGAAATTCTTGTGTGGCGGCCCGACGATTCGCGTGTTTTATTCGTTCATTTCGTGGAGTAGAATTTGCTGGACTATCCACCTCCATTGACCATGAATAGAAAGCTCCTTCTTGCCTGTGCGATCGGCGCATTCTGTATGTGGACTTCCGTTGTTCAAGCACAACGCGGGCCTGTACTGAAAGCCCACATCGGCCTGTCAAATTATTTGGGCGATATCGGAAGTGGAGTTACGCCTCGGCGAGGGTTCATTAGTGATATGGAACTGCAATCCACGCGTTTGACTGCAGGCATGTCGATTCGCGGGAGAATCAGCCCCGGTTGGTACTGGTCGGGTGGATTGCACTATGTCGGGATCGAAGGCGACGATGCACGAACGGAGTATGGTCCGCGAAGGGCGCGCAATCTGCATTTCAAGAACAATTTGGTCGATCTCACCGGTCGTGTGCATTACGGGATTCGGTTGTCGAACAGCGGACAAAATGCGAGAAATCAGACCCTGCTGACGTTTTTCAGTGGTGTAGGACTTTACCTGTCAAATCCGAAAGCGACCATTCGGGACCCCGAGACCGGGGCGTTTGGTTCAGAGTGGCATGCGCTTCAGCCGTTGCGAACAGAAGGGGTGTCCTACTCGCGGGTCGGGGCGTGTGTTCCTTTGGGTATGTCCTTTGAAACCAGAGCTTCTGGAGGCCTGATGGTAGGCGTCGAGTTGGCCTGGAGGTTTACCTACAGCGATTACCTGGACGACATTTCAGGGATGTACGCCTTCCACCCCGACGGCAGCCTAGCGCGGCAACTGGGTTCTCAGGCATCTGAGTATAGCTTGGCACAAGCAGGGCCAGGTTCAGGTGAGTTAGCAAACCACCAGTACACCCCTTCAGGCACGCTACGCGGAAATTCAAATCGAACGGATGGGTACGGCACGTTGACCGTAACGATTTCAAGAGCAACCCCCAAATCGGGTGCGCTTAACCGCAAAAGAGGAACAAATTGGATTCCTATGCCGGATCTTCGCGGCAGGTGGAACTGATAACACAACCCTCAACGCCTGCGCGATGGCCACAGGGTCACCGCATATCCTGCAGGACGGGAAAGGAGGTTCGGTAGGCTTGTAGTGCAGTTTTGTCCAACCGGGCACGGCAATAGGAAGGAGTACATTTTTCGGCTGCACCCAGGCACTCTCCCAAATAGTTGTATATGCTCGAGTGACCGGGGTAGCTGTTGCCACCGGGTTCTCGGGCTGCCATGACAGAGTTCACCCCTACCGAAAAGGCTGCGTTTTCGATTGCTCGTGCTTGAAGCAAGATGTCCCAAGCCTGGATGCGAATAGCGGGCCAGCACGCCGCATACACTACCAGGTCGTAAGGATTGTCAGGTGCATTCCGGGAGGACTCCGGAAATCGCAAGTCGTAGCACACCTGGAGCAACATGTTCCAACCGCGCCAGGGAACGACTGTCCGCGTCGATCCTGGAACAAAAGAACGGGACTCTCCCCCCGGTGTGAACAAATGGCGCTTATCGTAGTGCAATCCATTCCCATCCGGCTCGACGAAGAACATGCGGTTGTGTCGTTGACCTTCAGCCGTTTGAACGGCCAAACTGCCTAGAACTCCGCAGTTCCACTGTTCAGCCCATTTCTGCATGGCACGCTGGCCTGGGCCGCGGTGCGCTTCTTCCAGCACTGCATGTTCATGCACGTTAAACCCCGTGGTCCACATTTCGGGTAACACGATGAGGTCGATTCCGTCGAGCAAGCCGTCAGTTTCGGCCTTTTGGAGTAGTTCCGCTGCCGCTGCAATGCTGGCATCGGGGTCGTTCCAAACCGGAGCGGTTTGGAGCAGGAGAACGTGCAGGTCATTCATGGGTCCGAGGGGATGCGGCGGAGGCGGTCGGCGATGGCGTCGAGGGTGGCCGGGAGTTTGGCGAAGCACACCCGCACAACCGGCGGACCCTGTGGATGCTCGGGAGCGAAAAAGCTGCTCAACGGAATGGTCGCGATGCCATGGCGGATGGTCCACCGCCGGCACAGGTCCTGGTCCGTCCCGGTGGCGAAAGCGGAGGCGTCGAGGAGTTGGAAGAAGCCGCCCTCCGCAGGCGTGAACATCCACGGCGTGCCGGACAGGGCGTCGAGCAGGCGGTCGCGGCCCGCTTGGTGCAGTGCTGCGAGGCCGGCAAGGTGGG
>JBIKUM010000453.1:0-10155 GCA_044347585.1 Terrimicrobiaceae bacterium | reverse complement strand
ACTACTCAGGACATCCTAACCTCCACCTGCATGCAAGGACAGGATACGGCACCCACATGCGTGAAATGATAAGCGCATTCGAAGAGTTAGGTCATGAAGTGCATGTTTTCGTGGGAGGGAAATGGTATGGCACCGAGTGGAGAACGGGGGAGGAGCAGAGCCCGCCCGTTCCACGAATAGGCAAACGCGGGGTGAAAGCAATTTTGCCCTCCATCCTATGGGAAACACTGAAGGATATCAACCTCGTATTCTGGGATATACGTTCTGGAAGGGCGTTAAATGACTTTGTGAAAACGCATGAACCCGATGTGATTTACGAGCGCAATTTCTTGTCCATGCTGTCGGGAGTTCGTGTGGCTGGGAACCACAAGATCCATCACATCCTGGAGGTGAATTCACCGCAAGTCAGCGAGCGCATTGAATTAAGCGGTAGAAGTTTGCTGACTTGGTTTGCGGGCCACCGTGACAGGATGGTCTTGAGGATGACGGACCATGTTGTTACCGTCTCGCGAACCTTAGGACAATCTCTGGGGTTGCCGGCGGCAAATTCTGCCTGGTCCGTAACTCCGAATGCCATACGTCCTGGGCAGGAATCGATGAGCACGCTGCGTTTGACCCGTGAGTCTATCGGCCTTCCGATGGATGCTTTCGTAGTGGGGTTTGTGGGGTCGATTTTTCCCTGGCACGGGGTAGATCTCCTTGTGGATGCGATCGGGACCTTGAGGTCCTCAGGTCACAAGGTGGTGGGACTGATTGTAGGGGATGGCCAAACGGTGCATGAACTGAAAAGTCGAGCCTCTGCTCAAGGTGTGGCCGATGCGATCGTATGGACGGGCGAGGTGGAACACCACGACACATGGGAATACTCTCGCCTCGCGGACTGTCTCGTAATGCCGCGTTCGAACAACTACGGTTCCCCGATTAAACTATTCGAATATGCCCTCGCGAAACGCCCTGTAATTGCCCCGAGAAACGGTCCAGTTTCGGAGGTCATGGAAGATGGCGTGCATGGCTTGCTTATCGAACCCGAAGTGTCTCAACTAGCAGCAGCCATTTTAATGTTACTTTCAGATCCCGTGCTTGCTGAAAACGTCAGTCAAGCTTGGTATCGCCGAGTGGTTGAATGCCACACGTGGACACGCAATGCTGAGCAAGCCCTAGTCTTCAGCCCGGAAGCATCTTTGCACAAGCAGTGACGCGCATGGATTCCCAGGTTACCATAATCATTCCCTGTCTGAATGTTGAGGACTACATCGACGATTGCCAAGAGTCTCCGCTTGTCGATCTGGCACGTTGCATCGTCACCGAAGGACGTGACCTTACCATCGTCAATCCCCATGTCAATCCCGAATCACTTCTTACCTAATTCCCAGGTTTTCAGTCTGTCACAACGAGAGAGTCAGGCAGTGATCGTGCACAACCGATGGATGTCTCATCTTTCCCAATTCTCTTAACGTGGCCAGCCGAAGCAGAGTCATATATATCGCTCATACAGGCATTGAGTACTCAGAAACTTTTTTGAGTCAGACACTTCAATCGTTCTCTGAACGATTTGATGTGTGTTTCCTTTCTGGCGCAAAAACACGCAAATCGCCCGATGTATGTCCGACTTATTTGTTAGGATTCGATCATTTGAATTTAATTGAACGCGTCTATCTCAGACTGGTGAAGTGTTTTTCTTCAGGTGTAACTGCAGAATGGGAGGTCCGAAGCCGGAAAGCGATCAGGCGCGTGCGACCCTTTTTGCGAAAGGGAGACTTCGTTTTCATTGAATACGGTGTCAGTGCAGTGCTCTTGAGGCCTCTCATAGAAAAAATGGGATTGAAGGTGCACTTCACATTGCATGGATACGATGCGAGTGCGCTTTTGAATCACGATTTTTATCGAACGGAACTCAAGCGAGTTTTTGAATTGTGTGAGTATTGCTTCGTTCCTTCTCATCACGTTCGAAGGCGATTAGCCGTTGATTTGGGGGTATATGACAAATTCGTAGTACTGCCATGCAATCCGGATCCGTCGGTAGGAGAATCGAAGCAAGCTGCGGTGAAGAATAAGATTGTAGCGTTAGGAAGACTTTCGGAAAAAAAATCACCCTTTGCCCTAATCGAGGCAATGCGGCTCATCGTAAGTGAAGTGCCAGATGCAAGATTGTATTTAATCGGTGATGGGCCTTTGTATGGTGAAATACGGAAACGGATTGTCGATTTGGGTCTTGAGCTTTCAGTAGAACTTATGGGTGCGTTGCCACATGAATTGGCTTTGATCCACTTGAAAGAAGCCCACATTTTCTTGCATCATGCGGTAACCTCTTTAAATGGTGACCAAGAAGGACTTCCAGTTGCAATCATGGAAGCTTTGATGCTAAAAAAACCCATCATTAGTACAATTCATTCGGGGATTCCTGAGGTTCTTGTTCATGGAGAGAATGGATGGCTTGTACAAGAGCATGATTTTGAAGGGATGGCACGCTTCGCAGTAGAATTGCTGCTCGGCAACTTATCACTCAGTTCTTCCACGTATGAACCGCTAAGTCGGGTTCAGGTGATATCTGATGTAGTAGACGCGGCGTGCAATGGTCTTCGCGATGACATTTTCCTCGGAGGTAAGCGATAATGAACCAATCGAAGCGGCACTGTTCGCCTATGATTCGAGGTAATCGAAGTGAGTCGAATCGTGGAGTTAGCATAGCCCGGAATACGTGGCTCTCGATGCTTGTCGCGGCGATTTCGTAGCAGTTCTTGATGCAGACGATGTTTGGGATTCGAAGAAGCTCGAGCTTTGACTGAATTTATAGCATAAAAACTAGGAGGTAGGAATTGTAGGGTCAGGTGTGCATGAGATTGACGAAATAGGCTCGAAAAATGGACACAGGGATTACCCATCAACCCACAAGGAGATTATTGGGAAAACCCTGTGGGAATGTTCATTCTTACATAGCTCAGTGCTCTTCAGAAGTGTACCGGAGGCACGTTATCGTGAAGATGTCAGGCAAGCCGATGATTGGGAGCTTTTTCACCGGCTTCAAAGGAGTTACCGAGGTGCGAATCTCTCCGACCGCCTTGTGTACTGCCGCTTGCATCCATCGAACTTGACAGATACCCGAAAACAAGAACAACGTCAAGAGGCAATCAAAGTCGTCAGAGAATTCGAGTAACTTAATTTTTTAAAATAGAAGATTTTGAGATGTTTTGCCAAATTTTCGCCTACGATGCACGTGGTGTAACGAATCCATGGCGCACCGTGCACATGATGTTTCGGGTCTATTTTGTAACAGGATTCAATTCGTTCAGTCAAAGACGCCTCTATCGGTTGCTCAGTCAAGCTGAACGTTTCTCGCTCACTTCGCGAAAGCTCTGATTGCGATGAAGGGTTTCCTCATTAGAGAGAGTTTGGATTCGATAGATCGAAAGGAGATGGATTGAATATTTGATTGTGAGAAAGTAAATGTTATTTCCCCTGCCACATCATTTCTCAGCGAAGGGTAGCCGCTGGAGAATAGATTTCAATACTTGCTTGGCTTTTACGAATGCAATTTTAGTCAAGTTCCTTCGGAGCCATTCATTATAAAGAATTAGGTCCGTTTGTTTTTGTTCATGAAAAGTCTCTCCGGAGGTGGTTGCATTCATGTGTCCTTTCAAATCTTGGACGACAAGAGACCAGGCTGGTCGTATCGTTTTCAAAACAACCAAGTCACCACACCAGATTTTTATCGGATCTGGGATTGTACGATAAGCACTTCTGTGAAAGAGCATCATCGTAGCCCAACCACCTTGAATATCTATACTTTGTGAAATTCGGGTATTGGGTGATTGTATTTTGAAGCTAATCGAATCAATTCCCACAACTCCTCCGAAGTGGCGTAGATGGGTTAAGGCAAAATAAAGGTTGTCAGGATCAAAACAAATGTCATCATTTACGAGTGCTACGAATTCAGTTTTGGCAATGTTCACGCCCAAATTCCATGCTGGGTTAACAAAGATATTTTTACATTTAATTTCAAAGGTAACCTTCTCGTCATGAACCATTGTGCGAAACCACTCAGGAGTTGATTCGGGCGAATTATTCACTACGATGAGCTCGAAATAGAAACTTGATTCACTAAGAAGCCGAAAGAAATCGCGCGTCAGTTCTGGTGCTTTCCACATCGTCGGAATGACAATGGTGATTGATGCGTTTTGAGATCCGTGAGATGCAATCATTCCACAATTTTCGTGTAATGCTCAGTGTTTGATACAATGCAAAGCACCGCTTGATTTTTTTCAGATTCCGATAGACTTCAACGAATGAATGGGCTCGGTAGTGTATGTTGTAATCTTAGTATCTGACGGCGTTTTATAGCCAAAGCTATCAACGTTTAGATTGAGGGAGTGGTTATGAACGCGTTGAGATTTGTGTCTTATGATGTGGTTGGGCATTGTTTTGCTCGTTAGGCATTAAATACCAAGACCGCTTCTGTAGATAAATTCTAACTTATCTTGAAACCGAATCGGATTGTGATGAGATTGTATATGCATGCGGCATGCTGCAGATAGTTCAGACCACTTTTTTAATTCTTGTTCGACGATAAGTTCGAGCAGATTTAGGAGCTCATGCGTTAGCTTCTGTTTTTCTTCAGGCGAGGTAGCACTACGGAGGACATCCCCGACCTGATTTGTGGGTACGTCGAGCATAAAGCCATTCATACCATGACAAATGATTTCTGGAAAAACCCGGGTTTTTGTGGTGATGGGTACGCAACCGGCCGCCATGGCTTCTAAAACTACGTATCCGAACGTGTCGTGGAACGTGGGAATTAAGAGGTAATGGGATTCTTGCAGGATGGATAATACGTTTGGGTGAGGAAGTTTTGTGTGGTGTGTGACGAGGCTAGACATTTGAGACAAGTTGAAGCGGGTGCGGAACTCATCTGCTTCCGTGGTTGCTGAAGCATAATCGCCCCAACTTCTCAAATCTCCGACGATTGTAAGCCTCCAGTTTTTTTTTCCAGTTTCGAAGAGTTTGTAAAAAGCACCCACTACCTCTGCGCCTCCTTTTCGATAAAAATCATTGCCGATAAAACAGAACCGGACAACGTTATCCTCGCGTGGCCGCTCCGGAAAAACCGGTTGAGGCGGAAGCAACACGTGTCGCTTTGCGGCGAGGGAGTGCCATTCGGATTGAAGTCCATTCGTTTCGAAAAAATGCTGAACCACACGTTCTGTTGCATTGCTGAACGCAATGAGCCCCCTACATGGGTTTCCGATTAACCGGTCAACTCCAATGTGCAATTCCTCTTTGGATCGTTCATTCCACCACCTCGGAATAATGGACTCATAGGTTGTGAACCAAGGGGTCTTCGAGCTGGAGATGGAGTTGAAGAAGTGGAGGAAATCCACTGATGGGAAGTACGGAGCGGAAAATGAGAATTGATGGAACTGATCTAGTTTCCCTTTGAAGCGAAAAGAAAATGCTGTTCGAAGGCGATGGTATTCCCAGGGTCTAATCTGCCGAAAACCGGGAATTTGAGGGATATTTCTTTCTATAGGATACCCACTTTGTGGGACACCGATTCGAATTGTCTTCATGATTCAACAAGAATGACTAAAAGTATGACATGGACTTTTTGGGCAAATCAGGAAGGGAAATGAATTCTACGCCAATCGATAAACTAGGTTGATTTCCTTGGCTTCATGAATGCTTAAGTGATACCGGGTAGAGAGCATTCTATGCTATAGTATGTTTGGATAGAGTCGCTTTAAAGTGCTCATTCATAGTTTTCACATTCGTGCATTATTTCCCTAGGTTGCGCCAATTCTTGAACAGATTCGAGTCATTTCACCTGTGGTTTGCGATCAGGGACATTTGTTAATTCTCGTAGTGCCTTCCGCACATTTTCTCGATAGTCTGCGAGTTTCAAAGTAATCCGATTGAAGAGGGCGTTAGGCTTTTTTGAGGTTATGCGATGATTTATGTCAATTTAACCTGCTGATTAACCTCTTTCTGCGGAGTTCGTTCGATTCGTCCGCCGGCGTATTACACAGCATGCCGAAAAAACGCTTCGAAGTTAGAAGGAAGGCGGGAAGCGGCGGAGCATGGTTGATTCAACTAGGGCCGTATAAAATCAATTCGTTTAAACGATTGGAAATGGTGTCCGAGTAAATCCTAGCTCCTTCAGTATTTAAATGAGCCTTGTCACGAAAATACTTGGGTTCAGAATTCTTGAACAGATCTGAAAGGTCCCAGACTATTTCTAACGGACTTCGAGCAATGGCAGCGATACTGGGGCTATATACCGAGGAGAACGAAGGGGGGACGATGCCTATGAGTTGTATGTTGTTAGCAGTACAAATTGAGTCAATACCACATAGATTTAGCTGAGTCGAATCTGATTTTTCAACTCTTGGAAGTACGAATTTGTTTTCGTTTTCAGGTATATCCCAGTATCCTTTTTCCTTTCTCTTATCCCAGCGATTCCAGCCGAGGATATGCTTAAAAAACATGAGTGGATAGCCTTTGTAACGGAGTAGAGGGATAAATGCGTCAGCTTCTCTCCAATTGGAATATTCTTGGAAATATGAGTTGATATTTATTTGGTCTAGAAAGAAATAGCGCAACATCCCGTCTTTCATGGGAAACACAGTTTGATTGCAATCCGGCGGGGCGAAAGACAGATCCAATTGAACTAATACGTAGCGAGGTTTCGTTGCGGCGTGTTCGAGAGCAAAAGACAAGCGATTTGTGCCCATACTTGCTGTGTAGCCGTCATAGGCGATGTTGTAGCCTTCTAGTCCAAAGCGCTCAATACGTTCGGGAATAGCATGTTGTGAGGTCCGAGAATTTCCGACCAAGAGAAAATCAGCGTTAAGCCCCACTAAATCCGGCCAATCTTCCAATACATGGGCCCTCTTGTCCCTCATTTGGACATAAAGCACTACTTCAAGTATGCACCCTAGTATGGCCAAGAGGCAAAAGAAAACTACTATGTTTTTAATAAAACTAAACATTAGAACTGAAAATAAATGAATTGAGTCGATTCATCTGACCAAGCCAGCAGAATACTCAATAACACAGCTGCATATGAGAACCATCTTATCCCGCGACAAACTGGAACCTGCATTGCATCCCCACATTTACGCAAGATGCCCCATTCAATAGCTAATGTGACTGGGAGAACCAGAGATGCGAGCAACATGCGGGAGGAGGGGGGTGCTCCACCGGAAGCGGTAAGGATTCGGGTAAGGAATTCAAAGGAAACATGAATACTTGGAGCCCTAAAAAACACCCAAGCCACAGTGACTGCGGTGAAAGTTCCAGCCATTCCGAGGAGTTCTTTGACACTCGGCCACCCTTGGATGTCTTCTGTGTTTCGCCGATTATTTCCAGTGAGGAGAAGGGGCAAGAAGAGAAGTGCGTGGATGGTTCCCCAAAGGATGAACGTCCAATTCGCACCATGCCAAAACCCGGATACAAGGAAGATAATGAAGGTGTTGCGTACCGCTTTCAGCTTGCTCACGCGGGAGCCTCCGAGCGGGATGTAGAGGTAGTCCCGGAACCACGTGGAAAGGGAGATGTGCCAGCGTCGCCAAAACTCGGCGATATCGCGCGAGAAGTAGGGTGTCTTGAAGTTCGTCATCAGGGAGATTCCGAATAGTCGCGCAGTGCCGACGGCGATGTCGCTGTAACCACTGAAATCGCCATAGATCTGGAAAGCGAAGTAGACGGCTCCGAGGATGAGCGTCGGCCCTGAGTAGGTCTCGTAGTTTTCGAAGATGTCGTTCACGTAGATGGCGCACGTATCGGCTACCACCACCTTTTTGAACATTCCCCAAAGGATGAGTCGGAGTCCACTGACGGCTTGATCATAGTCAAACGAGCGGCGACGTGCGATTTGGGGCAGCAAGGCCGAGGCCCGTTCAATGGGCCCGGCAACGAGCTGCGGAAAAAAGCTGACAAATGCTGCAAACTCGATGAAATCATGCGTGGGCTGCAACTTCCGGCGGTATACATCGATGGAATACGAGAGGGTCTGGAAGGTGTAGAACGAAATGCCCACCGGCAAGATGACCTGGAGTGAGCTTGAGTGCATGGTTACTCCGAGGCCAGCCCAAGCATCGATCCAGCTGTCAATGAAGAAGTTCACATACTTGAAGTAGCCGAGGAGTCCGAGGTTAATGGCGAGCGACACGGCCAACCAGCGTTTCGCCTTGCGGCTGCGGTAATTAGGGTCGTCAGGATGGTCTTCTGAATTTACTCGGGCAATTTGCAGTCCGATGGCGAAGTCAAGGACCGTGGAGAAGGCAAGTAGGCTGAGGAATCTCCAGTCCCACCAGCCGTAGAAGACATAACTTGCCAGGAGTAGAAACAGATTCTGGGCACGGAGTCCGCTGCGCCCTTCCGTCCACCGGTTCATCACCCAGTACACCGCGAATACGAGCGGCAGAAAGAGAAGGAAGGCAGGGGAGTTGAAGAGCATGGAATAAGGTCAAGAGTATCAGGTGGCCATCCTCACATAGGCTTGATTGTTCGAATAGTTTCTTTCGCAATCTCAGCCCATTCGAATTTCTTGAGTTGCTTAACAGCGGGAGGGGCTGCGTTTTTTCTTCGAATCGCCTCAGCGAAAGCCCGGCTATCTCCTGGCGGAACGAGCCCTTCGACCAATTCCCCTACCGCACCGACATCCGTTGCGATCACATCGAGTCCTCGTGCAAGTGCTTCAAGCACAACTGTCGGCATTCCTTCTGACAAGCTGGGGAGCAGCAAAACATCGCAGGCATCGAGCTTCTTCTTTAGCAACCTCTGATCTCGGACGACTTCATGGTACACCACCGTATGAATCCCCGGATTCCACCGTGGCCAATCCCCGATCATGTGCAGCTCAATCGGGTCGTGGAGGAGTTCTATGGCCTGCTGAAGAACGTGGAGACCTTTACAATGCTCGTTACGGCCTACGATTACATATTTGAGGGGCCGGTTTGCGGGGCGCTGGCCTCTCCGAAGTTGCTCTTCTTCAGTGATTAGCCAGTCGTGTGCAATGCCGTTGGGCAAAACCACAGCAGAATTGCGGCCACCATCCTGTTGATGGATGATGCCGGTGAGGCGACCACCCAGGGAGACGTTTTTCCAGGAACCTCTGAGTTGCTTGCGGAAGGTGGGGCGTAAGAGTCTCTTTTCAAGTAGCTCGCGCAAGCTGAAACTCGGTTGGAACATGTTTAACCCATGCAGATTCACCAGCACCTTCGGATGCTGTCCGAGGAAGGCGTCGCCCATAAGGCCTTGCGCATAAACGGCGTCGTACACCTTTAGATCGCCGGCAGCCAATTTGTACCGTGCGCTTAATCGCAGGCTAGCACGTATATAATGGCCCGGGAAGCGGCTCTCATCCACAAACGGAATCCCGATGACATCTACATTCTGTGGATTCCCGAGCGCAGCAAGGACATCCGAATCCTCTGGGACTGGAGCGTTCGAAGCGCCGCAATGGCAAAGGGTAATCCGCTCCACAAGAGGAGCGAGATGAGCGATCAACTGGGTCGAGTGCTGCTGCATCCCCCCGATGACGAAGGGCGCAAGTCCGTCGCTCAGAAAGAGGATGCGCATGTAGCGCAAGGTAACCTGTAAATTTGGCGGAAGCTATGTTCAAACCCCCTGCCATTTCTCAGAATCCTGCGCATGTGGGGGGGCTCGTGAAGCAACGAAAGAAGAGCTGGATCGCGGGTTTTGCGGCAGGAGTGGGGCTCCTGTTTCCGTTCATGGACATCTTCCTGTCGCGCTACACATTTCAGCTTTTTCCTGGGCCGTTAGGGTATGGGCCATTCCTGTGTTTCTATGCGCTGCTTCCCGTTTTTTTCATGCGCCATAGGTTTCCGATCCGGGCGGTGCTCGCTGTGCTGGTGGTGGGAGCGGTCGGTGCGACCGGTTGGGCGTCGGGCGTGATTTCCGGGGGGGACTTCCTCAAGGTTTTCGGGAGTTTGCTCTTGCCCTATGTCTACTACGGCTACTTGTGGCAGCATGTGGATCTCGATGTAAGGAGGGCCTTTCGCATCTACCTTATCGGGGCCAAATGGGTGGCAGGATTGGGGCTTTTCATCTTCGCAGACTACATCCTCGGCTTCGGGTTGAAGGGGATTTTCGGTTCGCTTCTCTCCGTACAGTACACTTCCGCAGTTTGGGGCATCC
>JBIKUM010000375.1:0-2574 GCA_044347585.1 Terrimicrobiaceae bacterium | reverse complement strand
ACCGACCACGATGATTTGACGAGCGAGGTACGTCAGCACCCTCGAATCAAGCCCGCACTGCGAGGCCTCGTCCACGATCACCACGTCGAACGCGCCCGCCACGGGCGTGACCGAATCGAACACGTTGTACAGCGGCATGATCCAAGCGGGAATCGCGTCTCGGCATTCCGTGAGATGCCCCTGCGCATCCCGCCGATGAGTCTCCGCGTTCTTTCCTGTGCCCTTGCCGAGCATCTTCACGGCCTTCATCCATCCCGTGAAATGCCTCCGATGATGCTCCCGCATCCTGCCGAGGCAGTGCATCCACGCGAGATCCGCCGCAAGTTTGGCCCTCTCCTCCGAGATGGAATCGGCCAGCTCGCTCAGTTCAGTCTCGCAGTCCTGTTCGGTCGCCATGCCGAACGTCGAATCAAGCCAATCGACCGCTCTGGCGTGCTGCCACGACTGCTCCAGTTGACCAAGCCGCGTGTCCCACTGCTCCTCCGCAAATCCCGCGACGAGTGCTTCGTGAAGATGTGGAGCTCCTCGACGGAGTTTGCTCCCGAGTTGCTCGCTTCGCTGCCGCCACGTCGCCACCTTCTCGATTCGACTGGTCGCGTCGAGGAACGATGCCGCCAGGGCGAGGTTCCTCTGCTGGCAAGCATCATGGATTTGGGCGACCACCGGGTGGGCGTCAGGACGGTGCGCGAACTCCCGCAAGGGCACGATGACCGACTCGATTGCCGCTCGGGCCCGGTTGGCCATCCGAAGTCGATGCGAATGCTCCAACGCGAACAGCAGCGAACGGACCTCGGTCAGAGCGCTCCACGTCTGACTCGGCAGATTCGCACGGCCGGCGGCCTCCGCGCATGCCGCCACCAAGGGCGTCAGCGCGAGCACTTGCTCCAAGGTCCGGACTTGCTGCGCGAGGAACGTTGCCCGTGCCGTCGCCTCTCCGGCGGGGACGCTCGCGTGACCCGCCCAGAGCTTGGTCATGTCCTCGAGTTGGCGTTCGGTCCCCAGACAGTCCATGAGCGTGTCCAGAACGACCACCGTTTCCGGGGGACGCCCGTCAACCGACACTTGCTGTCGCATGGCGGTCGTCTGGTTGACGATGGGGTTCAACAAACTGGCAAACCATCCAAGCGAACCGCCGCCCAGCAGGTAGGCCTTGAGGTCTTGTGCCTGGGCCCGAATCCGCACCGGGTCCATCCCTTGCGGGATCGCCAGCCGGACGGAGTCCCGCCGCTTGGCCGCCTGCAGAAGCCCTGCGATCGCCTTCGCGCATCGTTCGTGGAGGTCACTCCACGAACTCCCCTGCTTGGCACAGACATCGACCACCGCCTTGCCCACCCACGGCAGGGCCGTCGACGGCAGCTCGCCGAGTCTTTGCTCGTACGTCTTGACCGCCTGACGCAACTGGTCGAACGCGGCGTCCGGCAGCCTCGACGCCAACGCGGCAAGTGCGCCGTTCGCGTGCGGCTGGGACTCGCTGGTGGCCTGAATCGCGTCCTGTTCCTCGGCGAACGGCAGTCGCAGGCCCGCGTTCCAACGCTTGAGCTGCTCGGACGTGGGTGCTGCACACGATACGTCGAGCGGATCCGCGGCCGCCAGGTTTCGAAGCAAGGCCAGGAGTTCCAACGCCTCGGCGTTCGTCAAGGGCGGCGGCGTTGCTGCGTCAACTTCATCTTCGAGCTGAGGAAGGTGCTCCTGCTCTTCGGCGAGCTTCGCTGCAATCGAGGCCGCAGTCCCGTGATAGGCGCCGTCGGCGATCGTGTGCTGGAGCGTCTCACGCTCTCGGAGCGAGCGGAGCGTCAGCTTGACCTTCCGCTCACGCTCCTGCAACTCAGCCAGTCTCTCCCGAGCCGCCTTGATCCGCCCCTCGTACTCCGCGCCACGGAAGGTATGGTGCCGATTGACGATGTCCAGCCCGCACTTCTCCAACTCCTGCATCGCCCGCTTGTCGTCCCCGACGATGCTGACGCAGAGGGCCTGGACTTCCTTGGGCAGCTTGTCTCGCAAGACCTTGAGCGCGTGCGATGTCTGTGCCGTGATGAGCACCCGTTTCCCGCTCGCCAGCAAGTGACAGATCAGGTTGGCGATGGTGTGCGACTTGCCGGTACCGGGCGGACCTTGGACGTGAATGCCGGCCCTGCCTCGCAGGCGACGGACAATCTCCAGTTGCTCCTCGTTGGCGGGCAGGGGGAAGTGGATCTCGGTCGGTTCGTCGGAGGCGGTTCGTTGGCCTCCTTCGCCCTGCTCGCTCGCGGTCCGGCCCGCCATCAACGACATGAACGGCGGCAGTTCCGCCCCGTCCAGCAACTGCCTGCGGATTTCGGCCCGCATCGCCAGACAGCCCTTGGTTGATCGCTTTCGGAGGATCAACGCCGGGGCGAACGTCACCCTGGCCCTCGCGCCGGCGCTCCGTTCGGGCTGAATCGACGACGAAAACGAGTCGCTGTCGCGAAGGGAGTTGGCGATCGCCGCCCCGACCAAGTCGATTCGGGTTCGGTCCCAGATGTCTTCCGAGGCCTCGGCCATCGCCCGCTGAATCTGCTCGTCATCCTTGGTGGAGGGCCGATCGGAGGCTTCCAG
>JBIKUM010000445.1:0-2576 GCA_044347585.1 Terrimicrobiaceae bacterium | reverse complement strand
TGGCGGCAAAGCTGGTGAGGTTTATGAGTACGTCGGTACGGAGCCGTTAGAGGGTGAGCCCCTCGATGAGCAAAATTACCGCGACCCTACGAATTGGAAACTGATCAAGGGCAAGGCTGGTAAGACCTACATTTACCTTGGGGGTGTCAAACAATCGGAGAACCTAGCCGACGAGGATTTCAACGACGGTACGAGTTGGATACAGATTGATACCGAAAAGCTCGAAGACCTCGCACTGGCGGTGGCTGGTGCCTTAGAGGGCGGAGGCGGTAGTGCCGCAGCATTTGGCGGTATGGTGGTTCGAAACGATGTTCGCAGCGATGTGAAAGCCTGGATTCAAGACCAAACGCTTGAAATTGCAGGCGACGTAACCGTTTCGGCAGAAGAGTCTGCTGTGATTCGAGCCGAGGACAAAAGCGTCGTCTCAGCGGACTCTGCTGGGATTAACGTGGTAATCGCAACGAACACCGTATTGTCTGGGGCAAGTGCTTGGGTGGCAGAAAGTGAGATTGTCACCACTGAAGAGGGCTCAGTCTCGATTGCTGCGAATAATCGCTCACAAATCCGGGCCAACATTGATAGCACAGTACAAGCATCGGTGTCAGTCGGGGTCGTGCTGGCGTTCAACACGGTTGGCTACGCTCCACAAAACCTGCTTGCGAATGCGCTCGACGGGTTGCTTGGTACCCAAATCGGCGATCAACGCCCGTCGCGAACCGATGCCTGGATTCGCAATACGAGCGTGGATTCGGCGGGCGGTGTGAGCGTCACTGCGCGTGGGGATGGCGTGATCGAAGCGCTGATGAAAAACTCAGCCCTTGCGCTGAGCCTTGACACCGCCAAAGCAAAACCAGGGGAGGACACAGCCAGCGCGCGGCAAGCAAACATCACCGTGGCCCCGGTTCTGGCGATGAATAAGATAAGTTCTGATGTGGCGGCCTACGTGGACCGGGCATTAGGGATTACTGCGCTTGACGATGTGAGTGTGACGGCCACTGGGGCCGCGACGGTAGATGCCAAAGTGGCAGCAAGCGCTGTGTCAATCGCAGCCGGGGCCAAAGGGAGCGCTCGGTCGATCTCGGTCGGCTTAAGTTTGTCGCGTAATTCAATACGCAGTGATGTTGACGCTTGGATGGTGGGCGTCTCGGGGACTCCAGCGCTTATATCAGCGGGCGGCGATATCGTCATCGCCACGTACCGTCAGGCAAGCATTCGAGCCGATGGCTCAGCCTCTGCGGTGGCAGTCGCCGCGAGTCCCACAGGAGGTCCGGCGGTTGGCGGTGGCGGCACGCTGGCTTTCAACCTGATCAACGGCGACAGCCAGGCACGTGTCCAAGATCTCAGCTTGGAGGCAGAAAGTGATTCGAGTCAGTCGGGGAATGTGCGCATCGTTGCTGAAGACAGTTCCTTGATTGATGCTCGGCTGCGCTCGGTTGCTTTGGCTGTGGCTGTGTCCGGTAAGACAACGCCTGCAGTGGCGTTGGGCGTGTCGGTCGCACGCAATTTCATCGGCAAATCGGCGCTCGCCTTACCCTCCACAGATTTTATTGCGTCACAGTTCCGCGGAATTAGCTGGAACCACTTAAGTGATGAACCGAATAAATCAAAGGTTGCAGTCGGCGACCGGGTGAGGCTCGAAGCAGGCAGCCTTGGTTTGAATGCGGCGGGCATCGTGGCTGGCGAGGTCTTTGAGGCGCTGAGTGCCCAGTACGACAACCTAAGCGACGCAGGTAAAACGGACCTCAGCGTAGGAGAACGGGTGCGTCTTGTGTCAGGCCCAAAAAAGGACCTGGTTTATAAATTCCTTGGAAACGAAGCGAGTGGTGCTGAAACCAATGTCGATCTGAGCGCTGAAAACTACGATGATGCGAAGCGTTGGCTTCTGGTGGGCCGGTTTAATGAATTCGGCGAAATCGACCTCCGGTCGGAGGACTACACCGATAAGCTGCGCTGGCGCAGTCTTGGGGTTGATAAGAGCCTCACCGCCTTGGAGACAGGCCAAACGGTGTTGGACGATACTTCTGCGCTCGGTAGTCAGGCGTATCGATATGTCGGCGATCCATTCAAGAGCGAGAGCGGCGAAAAAGGCATCGACCTGTCCACCCAAAATTATGGCGATGAGGGCAGCTGGATGCTTCTCGGCTGGGAGCCCACGGTTGCTCAGACGCTGGCCTGGCTGGCCAACACTTCTGTGAAGGCTAGCGGTGACTTTCAGCTTGAAGCCTTGGGGCGTGCCAGCATCCAATCAACTGTCTTGGCTGGTGCCGCTGCCATAGGTGCCAGCGCAGGAGGTCCAGCAGTTGCGGTCAGTGCTGCTGGCGTCTACGCGGAGAATCGGATTTCCAGCAGCGTCAACGCCTTGGCCGAAAGCAGCACAGCCATGCCAGTCAAGATCGTTGCAGACGAGGCCACGGTTCGTGCGAAGGACCGCTCGAGCATCGACGCGATCGCGGGCGCAGCCTCGTTGGCAGCGTCGCTCGCGGGGGCGGGCGACAGTGTGTCGGTGGCGATCGGTCTGGCGGTCGCACTGAATAGTATCGACAGTGATGTGCTCGCCACCGCTCGGGGTATTGATC
>JBIKUM010000602.1:0-2577 GCA_044347585.1 Terrimicrobiaceae bacterium | reverse complement strand
CCGCGGCAGCGGAGCTCGCGGGACTGGCGGCAGGCGATGTGGAGCGGGTGGTGTTGCCCGAGTCGCGCGGGCCGCTGGATGTGCTGCTCGAGGATTTGGGCGGGGCAGAAGCGGTGGCGCGGGTGTTTGGCGCTGAAGGGGTCGCGGTTACGGACGCCCTGGCCGTGCGCAGGATGCTGCAGTCGCGCGACGTGTACCACCTGCGGATGCCGGTGGGCCTGGAGTTCCGGTAAGAAAGCGGCCGGGGTGCTGTACCTTCCCGGCATGAACCTGCGGACGGGAGTGCAGGTGGCAGCCGGGCTGCTGCTGCTTGCAGGATGTGCGGCTCGGCCAGAAGTGAACTACGCTTCGGCGGATGCGCGGTCCGTGACGGACCTGCCGGAAGTCCCTGTGGAACTGCTGAGTGCGCGCGTCGACGGCGACACGCTGCGCTGCACGGTGCGGTACAGCGGGGGCTGCGGTGTCCACGCCTGGATGCTCCGTTCCACCGGTCCGCTGCTGAAAAGTCTCCCGCCGAAGCAGCAAGTCGAGCTGGTCCACCGGGCGGACGATGCGTGCCGTGCGCTGGTCACGGAGGACGTCGCCTTGCCGCTCGAGACGTGGCGCGCGGGCCCGGCGGGCCGGACGGTACTTTTGCTTGCAACCTGGAAAGAACCCTTGATGTATGATCATCCGGAATAGTGTGTTTGCCGCCTTGTGGGTGGCCGCTTTTGCTGCCGTAGCTCCGCTGGCAGCCCAAATCTCCTACGGCGGCGCCCCGCGCCGGGACCTCCCCACCGACGGCCTGCCGGTGCACGACTTCGGGTCGGTCGACCGCGCCGCGCTCGCCGCGGAAGACGCGGTGACGGACAGCTACAAGGAGGTGCCGTGGCGCTTCGGCGTCGAGCACGTGGCCGACATCGGCACGGAGCGCGGCGGCGCGTGGACCGCGGTCGACGGCGCCCCCGTTTGGCGCACGGTGGTGCGGTGCCCGGGAGCTCAGTCCATCAGCGTCTGCTTCGACCGGTTCAGCGTCCCGAAAGGCGGCCAGGTCTTTCTGTGGGCCACCGATGGCAGCGGATTTCTGGGGGCCTTCGACCACCGGAGCATGAAGCCGTGGGGCGGCCTGGCGGTGGGCGTACTCGCCGGCGAGGAGCTCGTCGTCGAATACCGCGGTCCGCAGGGCTCCGCGCCCGAGGCGGCGGACCTCCACATCGACCTCGTGGTCCACGGCTACCGCGGCATCGTGCCCGCGCACACCGACGACGACGCGGACCGCGGACCGTACGGCACCTCGGGGGCGTGCAACATCAACGTGAACTGCCCGGAGGGAGCGCTTTGGGCGACCGAGAAGCGCAGCGTCGCCCTTATTCTCGAAGGCGGATTTGCGGTGTGCAGCGGCGCGCTCGTGAACACCACGCAGAACGACGGCACGCCCTACTTCCTGACCGCAAACCACTGCCTCGGCAACCCGGGCAACTGGGTCTACGTGTTCAACCACGAGTCCGCATCATGCACGGGATCGAACGGCCCCACGAACGCCACGGTCAGCGGCGGATCGCTCGTTGCAAACAACGGCGGCAGCGACTTCGCCTTGATTATGCTCGACGAAACGCCCCCGGCCTCCTACAATGTGCAGTACGCCGGGTGGGATGCATCGGGAACGGCCCCGGTGAACGCCACCGGCATCCACCATCCCTCCGGCGACGTCAAGAAAATCTGCTTCGACGAGGACGGGCCCACGCAAGGGAACCAAGGCGGAGCGGCGGTGTGGTACATCAGCGAGTGGGAAGCAGGGGTCACCGAGGGGGGGTCGTCAGGCTCTCCGCTGTTTGACCAAAACCACCGCATCATCGGCCAACTCTACGGCGGCTTCGCGGCCTGCGCCGGCGCCGTCAACAACGGCCAAGCGGACTGGTACGGCCGCTTCAACGTCTCCTGGAACACCGGCTCGACCGCAGTGGACGGATGGCCAGACGGCGCCGTCAGCTACGCAAACGACGGAGCGGTGGGCATCACGGGCCTGCCGGACGAGGTCCTCTGTGGAGGCGGGTCGATCACCCCCTCCGTCACGTTGACGAACTTCGGGACCGAGGTGCTGACGCAGGCCACGCTGACCTGGTCGCTCAACGGGTCGGTGCCGGTGGAGGTGGCGTGGAGCGGGAGTTTGGCCCAGTTCGCCTCCACGTCGGTCGCCCTGCCGACCATGGCCCTTGCGGACGGGGTCAACGCGCTCGACGTAGCCCTTACCTCGGCGAACGGGCAGACGGACGAAAACGCAGCGAACAACATCGCATCCGCAGAAGTCAGCGCCTTCATCGGCCCCACGTTCACCTATTCGCTGGTCCTGACGCTCGACGACTACGGCAGCGAAACCACGTGGGAAGTGCGGCGCCTCGGCAACGTGGTGTACTCCGGTGGCCCGTATGAAGATGACCTCGGCGGCACGGAAGTCGTGGTCGACCTCTGCCTCGAAGACGGCTGCTACATCCTCGAAATCAGCGACAGCTGGGGCGACGGGATGTGCTGCGAGTTCGGCAACGGGGGCTGGGAACTGCTCGACCCGTCGGGCGCGGTGGTCGCGTCGGGGGGGCAGTT
>JBIKUM010000430.1:0-2577 GCA_044347585.1 Terrimicrobiaceae bacterium | reverse complement strand
GTGCACGCCAAGGTGCTGGCGCAGCCGATGTTGGTCACCAAGTTGCAGGTGTCGCCGCCGATGCAGAAGCCGACGTTGTACGGCAGGGTCTTGCCGCCCACAGAAATGCCGGCGCATTCCGCTGGGGCCTTGCACAGATAAGCCGGGGTGGTGCCCGACGTATCGCAGACCTTGCCGCAGACGCCGCTGATGCAGAGCATGCCCAAGGCGCAGTCGGCCAAGCCAATGCACGGTTGGCCCAAGGAGGCGCTGCCGGGTTTGCTGCACACCGGGTTGGCATTGGCCTGGGGGTAACACTGCTGGCCGGCGGGGCAGCCAGAAGAGGTGAGCGGACTGCACTGGCCAGGGCAAGCGCCGCAATCACCTGGGCAGGTTTGGCAATTCTCCGTAGCCACGTCGCACTTGCCGTCGCCGCACTTGGGGCAGGCGCAGTCGGCCGGGCAGGAGCCGCAGGTCTCGTCCGTGTCGCAGGTCTTGTTGCCGCAATACGCCGGGCAGTTGCCGCAATCCTGGCTGCAAGATTGGCAATTCTCCGTGCCGTTGCAGCTTCCGTCGCCACAAGCCGCGGTACACGCGCCGCAGTCTTTGGCGCAGGTCTTGCACGTCTCAGTGCCGTCGCAGCTGCCGTTGCCACAGCTGGGGCCCGTATCCGCCGCGGTATCTTCAGCGGTATCGGCGCCCGTGTCCGCGGCAATGTCGCTTTTTGCATCCGCAGTGTCGCTCTTGGCATCCGCGGTGTCGCTTTTTGCGTCGGCGATGTCGGCCTTTGCATCGGCGGTGTCGGCGGCCGTGTCGCCCTCTTCGGCATCGACCAGCTCCACATCGGCCAGCCCATCTCCCGCCAACACATCAACCAAAGTCGCGTCCCCGGCGGCATCTTGGGCGTCATCGGCAGCGTCTGAGGAAGCGGTGTCTGTGGCCTGGGTGTCAGAACCCTTGGCGTCAGAACTAAAAACCGGCGGCGGCCCCGTGTACTCGCCCGCAGCGGCGACGGGAGCGTTGGATTGGCACCCGCCGGCCGTCAGAGCCGCGAAGAGGCCCATCGACAGGGCGGCGCGCTTGAAGCAATGAAAATTCATACCCCTTCCTGTCCGTGTATGGCGCTACTCAAGCTCGTCTTCCATAAACGGTTCGCGCATCTCTGAAGAGAGGTAGATGTTTGAAAACGTGCCGTCGATGTCAAAGTCCGCGCGGGCCCGAGCGTACCACCAATCGACATTGGGGTTCTGCACGTACTGCACCGGCGGCACCTGCGGGTTGCCCGGGTCGCGACCGATGACCAGCAGCTGAAAGTTGACCGTATCCGTGAACTTATAGCCCGCGCCCAGGGAACACCAGCCGGGATTGGAGGCGACGTCACCGGCCTTGGTGCAGTCGATGCCCCACTTGGTGGCGAGCTTGGTCCAATCGACGTCTTTGGGCCAGAAGTCCGCGTCGCTGGCGCCGGTGGAGACGTAGCGGTGGTAGGTCTGGTAGTAATTCTCTTGCTTGATGCGGATGTCGCCCAGCAACGAGATCGCCTCTTGCACGCGGGCGCGGCGGGTAAAGCGCTTGTACGACTGCCCGGCCACGGTCGCCAGGATGCCGACGATCACCACGACCACCATCAGCTCGAGCAGAGAGAACCCAGCGACTCGGCGGGGCAAAGGGCGCGAACTGAGCATGACTGGCCTCCCTATTCCTGGTCCTGGGCGCCGCCGCACAGGGGGACGGCCGCAAGAGCACAGCTAATCGTGGCGGCAATGGGCCGCGGCGTCAATGTCAAAGCGGAATCGCCGGTGAATCCGCGCAAGCTCTGCGGGGCAAAGGGGCGGGCCTACAGGCAGTTGTCCCAGCGAATCAGCTTGCCGGAGCAGGACGAGTACCAGCCCTCGCTTTTGCTTCCGTCGAGCTTGCACACCGCGACACAGGCGGCGCACTGGTCCCACAGCGGGTTGCCGCTCACGGGGTCTTTGAGGGCGACCTTGGAGCAACCATCGAACCAGGCTTCGCTTTTTGAGCCCACCGCGCCGCAATAGGGCTGGCACAGGGCTGCTGCATCGGCTGTGTCGGGTGCAGTGTCGGCCGCGGCTGTGTCGGCTGTGTCGACGGCGGTATCGGCCGCGACATCAGTGCCTGTATCGACGGCGGTATCGGTTGCGACATCGGCACCCGTGTCGGCGGCGGTATCGGGTGCGACATCCGCGCCTGTGTCGACGGCGGTATCGGTTGCGACATCGGCACCTGTGTCGACGGCGGTATCGGGTGCGACATCTGCGCCGGTGTCGGCCGCAGCGTCGCTGGTCACATCCGCGGCTACAGGCGCGACATCGACACTGCCGCAGGCCGACAGGCAGGCCAGGACCCACAGCCCGACCAAAAGCGTTCGCTGGAACATGGCTACTCTCCGCCGCGCAGATGCGCCGCATCAGGTTAGGACGGGTGAGCGGCCAAAGTGGCGCGGCACGACAAAACCATTACACTGGCGGCTGCGCGCCTGCCGCGCCGAGGGGAAGGGGATGCACTGCACCCGTGTAACAGCCTGGCGACCGTGGTGGACGGCCCTGGCGCTGATCGCCGCGTTGAGTTTCTCAGCGT
>JBIKUM010000423.1:0-2583 GCA_044347585.1 Terrimicrobiaceae bacterium | reverse complement strand
TACCATCATAGAACACATCAAAGCGTCGCTGCTGCTCAATAGTATGTCCCTGCTTCTTCAACTCGATCAACAGCGCGTTCTCGTAAGCCTTCTCAGCGAGCCCCGGCTTCAATGTATTCAGCACTTTGATGGCCGCCCCGACAATGGAGTGCGAAAGTTCGGGATACAGCACCTCCTTATGCGGAGTCCGAAAGGACATATTGGTTGGCGATTGATCGAAATGACCTGGGTTCATTTTGAAAAACTGGTGAATTTAACCACGAATAAGACGAATTTCCACGAATAGGGAGCGGCTTCGCCGGGGAATTTCATCGTCGGTTTTATTCGTGTTCATTCGTTCTATTCGTGGTTCAGATGTTCAGCTGCAGTGGTGGAACCTGCATTTTGTTCAGGCGTATTTTTATAAGCCATGAGATCGTCGACAAGACGCTGCAGTGCGATACTTCCATGCGGGAGGGCGGCGGGGAATGCCGTTTCAGGCATGGTTTCGTTCCTTGAGCCAGAGGATGGAGGTGACGCCGCGCGGGTAGTATTTACTCCCTTGGGCCCTGCCGCTCACGATCTGGTCGCTCCAGGCCCAGTAGCTGTTCTGCGGATCGCGCAGCCAGGCGGCGTGGGCTTGGTCAGCGGCGGCACCGGCCTTGCCGGGCTTTTCCCCGAGGATTTCGGAGGCGATGAACTGGCAGAGATAGACCTTGCTGAGCCAGGAGTTGTTGCTGGTCGAGCTGATCTTCCAGCCCCCGTCCGGAAAGAGGCAGATTCCCTGCTTGAGCACGCCGCGCAGGTGGCGGCGGAGGGCGGCGATGAGGGCGCCGAATTCGCCTTCGGGCGAGAGCGTTTTTTTCAGGCCGAGGGCGTGGGGGATCACTAGACCCTCGATGGCGGGAATGATGCGGCTCTCCACATTCTCATGGAGGATAGATGGTCGCCGCCGCGCGGCGGGCCTGATCCAAGGCGATGTCGGCGCGTTTTTTGTCACCGACGGCTGAGAACAGATCGGCCAGGCCGAGATAGCTGCCCCAGCATTTCACGGCGAGGTAGAGGTTGTTGCGGGCCTGGCCGAGCGAGACATCGAGGCTGTCGTAGGTCGTGATCTCGCTGCCGCCTGCGCAACGCGAGCTGTCGAGGGACATCACGCCGTCGCGCTGTGCGGGATCGGGGTGGTCGCGGTTGAGCAGGCTGGTGAGAATTTTTTGGAATGTGGGGAGGTTCTTTTTCCGCCAGGCCGTGTCGCCGGATTGCTTGGCATAGACAAGCGCACAGACAAGCCAGTTTACCAACTCCTCGTGCGACATGTGGGAGAAGCAACCGTGCAGCCCGCTCTTCTCATAGACCGAGCGACCGGCGGGCGTAAAATGGTTCGTATTGCCCATGTCGTGCGTGAAGGTGATGCCGCCGGGATATTCGGTGGCACCCCCCGGAAACCGCACTGTGTCTGTGTAGGAGTAGCGCTGGAGGAACCAGTCGAGCTCGTTGCGCACGGTCCAGGGGTTCATCTCCATCTCGAAGAAAAGCTGGTCGATCGTGAGGTCGAGTGTGTTGATCATTCGGTATTCGCCCTCGTTCACCACCCAGAGCGGCTTGCCTGAGCATTCCAGGAACTGCGTGCTGCCGTAGTAGCTGTGCACGGCTTGCGCGAGCATGAAGGAACGGGCTTCGCCGAGCTTGGCCTTGGCGAGTTTTTTATCGAACGCGTCGCCGCGTTTTTTCAGCGCACTGAAGTTCTCCATCGCATAGGAGGCGACGGATTCGATATCCGAAAAATGGCGCGTGTAGTGGTAGCGGGTGTCGAGCCCGGTGGTGGCCCGCCCTGCACGGTGGAAGCAGACCGCAAAGCGGAAGGTCTGCTTCTTTCCCGCCTTGGCGCGGCAGACCAGCAGGCCCACGCCGCCGATGCCGAAAGAATGATTGAAGGGATCGCTCTCCTCGAGAATGTCCTCGACGCTGAATCCCAGCGCGGAGTGGACACCGGGCGAGTCGCTCACGATGGCCAGGGTATCTCCGCAGGCGATGCCGGTGATTTTTTCCAACCCCTCGACAAGCCGCATGCCGCGCACCGGGTCGTTCCCCTGAAATCCGAAGATTGCCAGACGGTCTTGCTTGGTGCGTGTGTTATCCACCGTCAACTCCACGGTGAGAGCGGGCACATAGGCCAGACGAAGATCTTTTTCGGAAGCCTTGCCCGGTTCGGGCGCGGGCATGACCGGGGTGTGAATGCTGAAGGCGAGATCACCGGCTCTCCAAGTGTCGGTCCCAGCCGCGAATTCGCGCCGGATTTCGTTGTCGGCCCACGGGCGCGGAACCACGCGTTTGAGGGCTGCCACGGCCTCCACATCGAAGCGGGCGCTGTCATCCGCCGTCTCTTGAAAGAACGGCAGGCAGGTGATGCTCTCGCCGTCCGCAATGCCAATGAAGACATTCTGGTCAGCCGGCTTGCCGAGTTCCAGACCGAGGCCACCCTTGGCCCCCTTGGCCCCGAGGGTGAAGCTGGCAAATGCGCCGATGGGTGAATGCTGGGCGTTGAAGTGGATGTTGGTGTTCATTTTATTTTTGAGAAATCAGAGTTTGGTTTTTTACGGAGTT
>JBIKUM010000509.1:0-2590 GCA_044347585.1 Terrimicrobiaceae bacterium | reverse complement strand
AGCCCAGTGCAAGCAGTCTCCCAATGAAGTCCGGAATCTCCACCTGCTTCGCTTTCGGGAACCTCTCCTCGTAATAAGCCAAATAGCCATCTTGATTGCGTAAGAACAATTGATCAACAAGATGATAGCCACGCAAATTTTTGTCTCGGTGGTCAAGCAGTGCGGGCACCATGAAACTCGACACTCTGCCTACTAGCTTCTGCATTGAATGACTGCGCAGCTTGGAAAGCGGCTTATAGTGCATGTGCAGGTAGACAATTCTGGTCTTGCGCTCGCCGCTGTTGTTTTTGGTAACGGCGGAATGATAGCCCGCACTGACTTTGACGCATGTGTCACGCGCAAAAAAGCACTTGCGCCGGGTCTTGGGCGCGAACACACCGGGATAGACCGGATGGTTGTCGTAACCCCGACGGATCATTAGAAGATCGGTATTGCCGCTTAAGCCTTTAAGTTCATCGAGCACGTCAACCGGAGCGATGGACACCCGACCCTTGTCGTCCTCCACGCCTATGAATTCATCACAGTCGAGAGGAAAATAGATCTCGGCAGGATTTTCCTGATCGATCTTGCGAATCAGCTTGGACAGAATAAGCCCTTTATTTTGGAAGTCATCAAAAGTGACACGGGAGCGATCGACATTCACGCCCAATACCTCGGCATCGCGCAAAAGACGATCCATAGCAACGTTCGAACCATTGTCGAATACGTACAAATTTTCGTATCCGAACATTTCCCCGTGGTAGCGCACCCACACCGGGAAAAGCTCGAACTCGTTCTTTTGCATCATAAGGACGCAGACTTTCACTCGCTATTCCTTATCGAGCAGGACTTCATCGCACTCCGTTTCCACAAAAGCACTTACGTTGCTTATGAATCCGTCCTGCTCGTCCGTCGGGGCAGGGCTATCTACCCTAGCCACAAGCGCTGCGCTTCCCGATATGTGAGCCAGGAATGTTCGCATCACATGGGACACACCCTCCTCGGTGACGTTACGCAAATCCGCTGCGTAGTACCGCCCCCGTGAATAGTTTCCCGTGATGATTTCGTAAGACGGGAAATACTGCACATGCGCGTATCTCGCGCACAGTTCGCCCGCTGCTGCCCTTAATACTGATTTTGAGTAGGTTGTCGCGGAGAGCACATGCGCTTGAGGTTCAGCGGTGGCCATGAGCGGTACCGGCGACACAGTGAGGACAACTCTTGCCTGCGGATTAATAATGCTAAGCCGGTCGATGACCTCGCACATATCCGCCATCACCTCACTCACGGTCTGGTTCATGAATCTGTGCCGCTCAGAATCGAATACGCCGCCTTCCACTCCGGGGCAAAGTGGAAAAACAGCGCCGTCTTCCGCGTTGATCCAACACTCGGTGAGGCCCAGGGTGAACACAAACACTTCCAGGTTCTCAAACATGGTACGGACTGCTTGCAGATGCTGGCGCCGATCAGCGTGCATTTCGGCAAGCGACACGAACCCGCCAGGCTGCACAGTTGGACGGTATGGATCAAGGTAAACGCCCTCTGCTTGCAACCAGAAATCCTCGGCCGGGAAAAACTCGCCCCATGCGCGGCGCATCAGTTGCACCAGTTGTCGCGCGGTGTAAATATTTCCGTAGCGCGCCGAGAACTTGCCGTAGTTGTGGCGATCGCGCACTTCCCTCGGCAGTATTGGATGACCGGCCTCCGCGACATAATAGTGGTAGCCACTTTGACGGAGGTGGCGGGCGATGTGCTGCGCAAAGCAGCTGCCCGCAGTGGCAACTTTAGTGGACTTTCCAAGCGAAAGATCAAATCTACCAACAGGATCAAGATCAGCTACCGCCGGCTTCTGGACAGCACGTCGCCAGAATGCATTGTCGGGCAAACTCCGGTATGGATTGGTCATGTCAATCTCGTTTCCGCGAGTGACCGGGCTACCTGCTTCAACTGATCGATGACAAGTTCGCCATATTTCGCATTGGCATGCGTCGCATCCTGAGCGTAGCAATCCAGTCTCAGAAATCCTTGGGAATCACGGGCTTGCGCTGGAGGCGGCAAAAGCGAAATCCCGATTTCGTCGCAGTATAGCGAGATTGCCTCGCACTCGACTTCCCACATGCGCAGTCGCGCCTCGGCGGGCGAAACCCTCGCTTCACGAACATCAACTCCGCGGTATTTATTGATTACCGATTCAATAAATAAGTCATCACCCTTCGGCGGCGGCGGCATGAGATGAACAACCGGCACGGACGCCACCTTTACCAGTTCAGGAATCCTTCCGTTTTGTCTAGCCTTGGTTAGAAAAAAATCAAACATTATTTGCCGTGGAACGACCTGCAGATCTTGAGTTGTGTCAAACGCTTCCTCTCCCGTTCGAAATATCCAATAGCCATACTCTTTTCTTAACAAGCCGAATACATTATGCAAAGTACCGAGAAAGCTCAGTACAACGATTGAATTTCCACTCAATATTTTCGCCTCTTGCATGGCAGACTTGAGAGGCGTGTCGCCGCGTACAGGACCTGGCTTCTCACTCGAAGCATAGTGCACACTGATATCAAATTCCTCAGCGTCGAATGTCTTCCGAGTAATCGCCTTAGATAGTGCGCGA
>JBIKUM010000469.1:0-2597 GCA_044347585.1 Terrimicrobiaceae bacterium | reverse complement strand
TCTTCTCCCCCGGAACTCCCGGGGCTGCGCTCGTGCGCACCGATGCCTTCGGACGGCGCGTGTCGCCCGTGGCTTACTCGATGGAGTCCTGAACGGCGGCGGCAGAATCCTCCGGAACCCTAATGCCATTTGCGGCATCGAGCGCTGCACCAGCCTGTTCGTCGCGCGGCACAAGCACCGAGTAGCTCTTTCCCGGAGCAACGGTTAACGCATTTGCTCGCAACCAAGGATTTAAAAGCTTCAACGCTTTCAGATGTGTTCCTTGTGTTCGCGCCCAAACGGCCAAATCGGGAATCGTCGATTGCACTACCACAGCACGTGTTTGATACGGCGTGTAGATGGCAGAGAGTGGCAAGCGGTACCCAAACATTGCGGGCCGCTCAAACACCTCTTTCACCGCTAACAGCCTGTAGACGTATCGACCGGTCTCGGAGTTCAGGTGCAAATCCCAATAGCTGTCAACACCTTGGGCAGCGAGAACCCGCGACACGCCTGCGGGTCCCATGTTGTACGAAGCGGCGGCAAGTGCCCACGAACCAAATTTGGCTTTCGCCTCTTTCAGATACCTGCATGCTGCACGCGTTGATTTCTCCACGTGGTAACGCTCATCGACTTGAGCATTAATTTCTAAACCAAACTTGGGGGCCGTCTCCTTCATGAACTGCCACATGCCCGAAGCCCCTGCAGGACTAACCACCTGCTCCAAGCCGCTTTCAATGATGGCCAAGTACTTAAAATCCTCAGGCACGCCCTCTTCCTTTAGAATACGCTCGATGGTCGGGAACCACCTCCCGGCACGCTTCATCATCAACATCGTGGAGCTGTGGTGGTAAGCATTCACAACCAATTCACGATCGAGTTGCTCCCGAACTCCGAAAGCATCTAACGGCACCGGCTCACCTGCCAACTCAAGAGATTCTGGCAATTCCGGAGCCCGGTGCTGCAGCGTTCCGTCCACCAGCAATTCGCTCAAATGCCCGAGTGCATCGAGTTCTGCATGGGTAACGCCAGGAGTCTCTCCCATAGAAGAACGGTAAGCAAGTAAAAGCACGCTTACTAAGAGAAATAGGCTCCACCGCGGAACGCGAATTCCAGCCACGCGTTGAAATGTCGGATTGTCCATAGCCATCGGCGCAAGGTACGCCCCGAACGGACTTCCGGTGTCATTTCGTGTGTTAACCCTTCTAAAATTAGTTTTTATCGAATCAAAGTACGAAAAGCAATCTCTTTTGGCGTTGCTACTGAAGAAACCAAAAAAAGCACCCGCCATGAGATTGAAAACCTGCTTCATTTTGGCCGTAAGTCTTGCTCCTCCTCTTCATGGATTGGGGCAAGAAATTGCAACTGCATTCCCCTTGAAGTGGAAAGCTCCTATCGGTCAGGTTAGCTACCGCACGCAGCCTGCCCTGGTCCAAGGAAAACTGTTCGTCGGTTCGAATGGCAACCATTTCAATGATTACTTGCTCGACAGTGGAAATGGTGTGCATGTTTTGGATGCCAAATCAGGCAAGTCCCTAGGCGTTTTGGGCACAGACACATGGGGAGATTTGGATGTCAATGGGGTCTTAGCAGTCGGAGACCGAATTTTCTTCGGCAACGACAACGATGAGTTTCTCTGCTATTCGGCAAAAGACCTAAAACTGCTCTGGCGCATACCTACCTCTGGAGATTGCGAGCACGCTCCTACTCTTCTCCGCCGCAAAGACGGAGATCAAGTCATCGTGTTTGCGACGGAAATAGGCGAAATACGCGCAGTCCGGCCCTCCAATGGGGCTACAGTTTGGGTCCATTATGACCGGAATTTTGAAGGGTGGAAGCCAGGAAAAACCCCATTTGTCTACCGCGTGGCCTCTTCCTTTCAAACGGGAACTACCTTTTTTGATGCCCCGCACGTCTCAGACCTATCGGGTGATGGGGTTTTCGATTTTGTGTATTTCGACTTTGACGCAGTCTCGGTGATTTCCGGTCAAACAGGGACTGAGATTTTATACAAAGACAATCCTCCCGGGGTACACTACAACAACTATTCATCTCCGACTGTCATTCAAACTCCTCAAGGAGCGTGTCTTTTTCAATCAGGCACCCATTTTCAGAAGGGTACGAGTTTCCTCGCGCGCACCCTTCTTCCATCGGGCAAGCAGCTTACGCCCATCGAACTCCAGAAGGACACCCGCCTCGATGCATTTCCTTCACCGCTCGCCGCTCAGTCCGGAATCCTGTTGTTGAATCCAAATGGCAACTTCCGATTGCATGGATCGAACAACACATCCATTCCCGTAGGAAGCCGAGCCTCGGAAACACCTAGCGGCCAAGGATTTCTTGGACGAGACTCGTTCACCTACAAAGGGAAACCCGTCCTCGTGCACATCCAAGAATACGTTTACGGAAGCAAGCTCAGCAGGCTGACCCTATTAAGCGGCTCAGACCTAAGCATAGTCGCGGATTACAGTCTTCCTACACGCTGCGAATCCAAACCCCATCTGCTCGATGTAGATGCCGATGGACACCTTGAGCTTCTCTACGGCTGCTCGGATGGTTACCTGTACTGCCACGAAATCCCCACCCCATGAAACGCACTTCCCGTCTTATCCTGTTTT
>JBIKUM010000376.1:0-2598 GCA_044347585.1 Terrimicrobiaceae bacterium | reverse complement strand
CCATTTCGCCTCAAGCCTCGAGCGCATGCGCACGAACGATTCCGGCCGCATCCTCGCCGAGATCAACGCGTGGCCCATCGAATTCGCTTCCAGGTTCATGGTAGGCGGCTTGCTGATTTTAAGCGAAGTCACAGTCATTGCGATTCTCGCAGGAGGGCTACTCGTGTACAACCCCACGGTGTTTTTGAGCATCACTGCGCTGCTGGTTCTGGGTTCCTTCCTCATCCGCACGGCGACCCGGCGTCGGCTGGCCATCTACAGCGGCATCCGCCAGCACCTGGAGCCGCACACCACGACCCTGGTCACCGATGCCGTGCGCGGCTTCCTCGAGGTCATCACTTTCCGTGCCGCGGATGCCGTCCGGGATGCTTACCTGAGCGAGCGGTGGAAGGTGTTCCGCATGAACAGCAACACCGCCGTACTCAGCATGGCTCCGGCCAAACTCTACGAGGTCCTCGCTGTTGTGGCCGTGGCGGGCTCCATCATCATCGCGCTCCTGCAAGGCACCCCGGAGGCCGGCTTCCTGCAACTGCTCACCTTCATGGCCATCAGCGCCTACCGCATCATGCCGTCGATGAGCAGGTTAAACAGTGCAGCTATCGGCATCCGCGGGCAGATGCACGTGCTCGAAACCATGGAGCACGGGGCGGAGCAGGGGCGCCTGATCGCGGCGAAACGCTCCGGCGCAGGATCTTCGCAGGCCCTCGTGCCGGATTCCCTGATCGACATCCGCCTTTCCGGGCTGACGCTCGGGTATCCTTCCCGGCCGGAGCCCGTCCTCGAGGATCTCCAGTACGCCTTCGCGGCCGGCCAAATACACGCCATCGTCGGCCCCTCCGGCTCCGGAAAAAGCACCCTCATCAGCGCGTTGCTCGGGCTGCATCACCCGGCGGGCGGAGGCGTGCAAGTCGTGCAGCGTGACGGGGAAGCACGCGTGCTCGGCGACGACCTGCCGCTATCGGAGTGGATCTTGCATGTGGGGTATTTGTCCCAGCAGCCTTTCCTGTTCCAAGGAACGGTTCGAGAAAACCTCACCTTGCGCGTGCGGGGTGCTCAAATCGACGAAGTCGCTGTGCACCAGCTCATCCGCATCCTCCGACTCGAGGAATGCCTGGGGAGTTCGCCACTCGACTTCATACTTCAAGAGGGGGGAAGCAACCTCAGCGGCGGGCAGCAGCAGCGTCTCGCCCTCCTCCGCGCGCTCCAACTGCACCGCCCCGTGCTCATCCTCGACGAGGCCACCAGCGCCCTCGACGCCGAGCTGCGCGATGTGGTCTTCGCGTTGCTGCGCGACCGCGCGAGCCTGGGCTGCAACGTCATCCTGGTGACCCACGACCGCGAACTCGCCGACCGGTGCGACGACGTGTTCGAGCTCAACCAAACAGCAATGGCATGATCCCCTCGCACGCAGAATCCCGAGGAACTCGCCAGCATCGCATCCTCTTTCTCTACTCTGAACTCGCGGGGTACTTCCTGGCATGTGCGGAGGAGCTCGGGAAGCATCCGGAGGTGGAAGAGGTGACGATCGTTCATCTGCCTGTGAATCCGGAGGCGCCCTTCCAGCTCGCGTCCTCGGAATCGTATTCCCTCGTTCCGAAAGCGACTCTCGGAGAGGGGCTCCCGGCTTTTGTGCGGGAGTTCAGGCCCACCGCGCTGGTGTGTTCCGGATGGATGGACGCGGACTACAACCGCATCGCGCGGGAGTGGTGTCCGCGTATTCCGGTAGTGCTTACTTTAGATAATTGGTGGACAGGAAGTTGGAAGCAGCGCGTCGCGGTATGGACCAGCCCTTGGTACATTCAGCGCCACTTCAACCGGGCCTGGGTGCCGGGTGCTCCGCAGAAGTCCTTTGCCGAGAAACTCGGCTTCACCGGCAACCGGCTGGCCACTGGATTCTACTGCGCGGATGCCCGCCCTTTCCAGCGGGTTTGGGAGGAGCGGCAGCTCCGCACGCCTGCAAAGAAAATCCTCTACATCGGCCGCTACCTTGACGTGAAAGGAGTGAGGGAATTGTGGGTTGCATTTTCCTCACTTTCAGATATCTACCCTGACTGGGAACTTCATTGCATCGGCACAGGCGACCTGTGGGACCAGCGTAAAATCCATCCCCAAATCGTTCACCACGGATTCAAGCAACCCCACGAATTGCATCCCCACCTCGTGGATGCGGCCTGCTTCGTCATGCCCAGCAAAGCCGAGCCGTGGGGCGTCGTCTTGCACGAAATGGCCATCGCGGGCTTGCCCCTCCTCGCCAGCGACCGGGTCGGGGCCGCCACCGCCTTCCTCCACGACGGGGAGAATGGATTTCGATTCCGCCCATCTGGAATCACCACCGCTTTAGGGACGTTTATGGATCGTTTCGAGCCTGATAACAAGGTGTTCGATGCAAAGAGTCATGGGTTAGGCTCCCATCACAATGCCGTTCGGTGGATGGCATCTTTGTTTTCAATCCTTCCGGGGCAAGTATACGAAGAAATCGCATGAGAATACTGTACTACTCAGGACATCCTAACCTCCACCTGCATGCAAGGACAGGATACGGCACCCACATGCGTGAAATGATAAGCGCATTCGAAGAGTTAGGTCATGAAGTGCATG
>JBIKUM010000377.1:0-2599 GCA_044347585.1 Terrimicrobiaceae bacterium | reverse complement strand
GCACACTGCCTGGGGTCAGGTCAGCGATGATGTCACCCGACGGGCTGCTCGCTGCTACGCCGAGCAGTTCACCGCTCCAGCCGAACCAGCCGCCGAAGCCGAAAGCACAGTTGTGGCTGTTTCCGCCTACACCGAGCTGGAATCGCTTAGTCAGGTTCACCGGCATGTGGGTGAGGGTGACCAAATCTCCCTCGTAGTCCCCACGGCCCTCGAGGTAACTCTGGTCAGCCTTCAAGACATACACCGTTTCAATGTTCTGGCTGCATCCGAATGCTGTGAGGTACGTTCCTCCTGCAGCTTCCCACGCCTCATCCGTCATTCCTTGTTCGAAGGCAACAAAGACTTCGAATTTCTGGTTCGGGTTGATGTTATTCTTGATCGAACCCGTCATCACTGCCACTCCGTTCGAGTACGTCGTGAGGACCAACGGATCCGTCGCATCTTCAAAGAAGTAATCCGACGCAGCTACACCTTGTGCTGCCGCCCCGTAGAGACGGAATGCCCCATCTGGTCCGGGACCGTAGGCCGTGGTTGCCGTGTAAACGGCATACCCTCCATCTAAATTCTCACCGAGCAAGCAGGTCACGTCTAACACATCTCCTTCGCCATTCGTCGCCGTTACAGCCGGATCGCATAACATCGGCAAATCCGACGTGCACTCTACCGTGTAATCCGCGGGCGTGGGAGTAAAGGTCACGACGCACAGAACGTTACCGGCGCAATCGAATCCAGCAGCAGCATAGGTGCACGAGCCGTTGTCATCCGTCGCAGCCGCATCAAAGTTACACGCCGTTGCATCCGTGCATCCAGCTACTTCGTCTGAATCGCACACACCGTCGCTGTCTGTGTCTGCAGCGCAATCACCACCACACACGCCGAGGGCGTCAAGTTGGTTGCCAGCGCAATCGCAGTCGCCGGCAGGGATGCCGCTGCAGCCGCAGGCGTAAATCGCGCCCGGGCCGTTGCAAATACCGCAGGCATCGAGTGAACCCACGCACGGGTCGACGTTGTCGCAGGTGCCGTCGCTGTCAGCGTCTGCAGCGCAAGAGCCGCCGCACACCCCGAGGGCGTCGAGTTGGTTGCCGTCGCAGTCACAGTCACCGGCCGGGATGCCGCTGCAGCCACAGGCGTAAATCGCGCCCGGGCCGTTGCACACGCCACAGGCATCCAGCGAGCCGACGCACGGGTCCACGTTGTCGCACGTGCCGTCACCGTCCGCGTCCGCGACACAGGCTCCTCCGCACACACCTAAAACATCAAGCTCGTTGCCGTCGCAGTCGCAGTCGCCAGCCGGGATCTCCGTGCAGCCGCAGGCATAAATCGCGCCCGGGCCGTTGCAGATGCCGCAGGCGTCGAGCGAGCCTACGCACGCATCGACGTTGTCGCAGGTGCCGTCGCCGTCCGCGTCCGCTGCGCAATCGCCACCGCACACCCCGAGGACGTCGAGTTGGTTGCCGTTGCAATCGCAGTCGCCAGCCGGGATTTCCGAGCAGCCGCAGGCGTAGATCGCGCCCGGGCCGTTGCAAATGCCGCAGGCGTCAAGTGAGCCCACGCACGGGTCGATGTTGTCGCAGGTGCCATCGCCGTCAGCATCTGCCGCGCAGGTTCCGCCGCATACCCCGAGAGCGTCGAGTTCGTTTCCGTTGCAATCGCAGTCGCCAGCCGGGATCTCCGTGCAGCCGCAGGCGTAAATCGCGCCAGGGCCGTTGCACACGCCGCAGGCGTCGAGAGAGCCCACGCACGGGTCAACATCGTCACAGGTACCATCGCCATCAGCGTCTGCAGCGCACGAGCCGCCGCATACCCCGAGAGCGTCGAGTTCGTTTCCGTTGCAATCGCAGTCGCCAGCTGGGATCTCCGTGCAACCGCAGGCGTAAATAGCTCCCGGTCCGTTGCAGATACCGCAGGCGTCGAGGGAGCCCACACACGCATCTACGTTATCGCAGGTACCGTCGCCGTCAGCGTCTGCCTCGCAATCACCACCGCACACACCGAGAGCGTCGAGCTCGTTGCCCGCGCAGTCGCAATTGTCGGCCGGGATGCCGCTGCAGCCACAGGCGTAAATCGCGCCCGGGCCGTTGCAGATGCCGCACGCGTCGAGCGAACCCACGCACGCATCGACATCGTCGCAGGTGCCGTCGCCGTCAGCGTCTGCCGAGCACGAGCCGCCGCACACCCCGAGGGCGTCGAGCTCGTTGCCGGCGCAGTCGCAATCACCAGCCGGAATTTCCGTGCAGCCGCAGGCGTAAATCGCGCCCGGGCCGTTGCACACGCCGCAGGCATCGAGTGATCCCACGCACGGGTCGACATCGTCGCAGGTGCCGTCGCCGTCCGTGTCCGCAGCGCAATCACCGCCGCACACCCCGAGGGCGTCGAGTTGGTTGCCGTTGCAATCGCAGTCGCCAGCAGGGATGCCGCTGCAGCCGCAGGCGTAAATCGCGCCCGGGCCATTGCACACGCCGCAGGCATCGAGCGAGCCCACGCACGGGTCGACATCGTCGCAGGTGCCGTCGCCGTCCGTGTCCGCAGCGCAATCACCGCCGCACACCCCGAGGGCGTCGAGTTGGTTGCCGTTGCAATCGCAGTCGCCAGCAGGGAT
>JBIKUM010000583.1:0-2600 GCA_044347585.1 Terrimicrobiaceae bacterium | reverse complement strand
TTAATCTCGATACAGATATTACAGGAACGTTTGATGAGTCAGCCGCAGGCAGTGTTGGTTATCGGTTCAGTTTAACAGAGCGTACCTATCTTTATTTTGATGGACAGTCAGCAACCAATGCTTGGATTCTCTATAACACTAATGGTCAATATATTACTGCCAATAACTTAAATTCTGATGCAGAGTTTTGGTTAGAGCAAGGTGATTATTATTTGATCATGCAGGGTTATAGTGATGTCAATAGTTCTACTTATAGCTTGCGTTTAATTGCTCCTGATGTTTCAGCGATAATTCCTTTAGCTTTTAATAATGCTATTAGCGGCAATATTGCTGAGAAAGGTGAACAAGATATTTACACATTTACAGGGGCGATCGGTCAGCAAATTTCCTTTAATGTTCTTGACTCTGGGCAATATCGTTCAACCAATGCGTATTTGTATAGTCCGAGTGGAAATCAGATTTTTAGTCGTTGGCTTTCTGATCAAATTACAACACCCATTACTCTGGTAGAAGCAGGGAAATATACGTTGCGGCTGGATGGGAGTGGGGAAAATACAGATGCCTATAATTTCAGTCTTGTGGATTTATGGCAAGTAACTTCTGTTAATGGCCTAACAGGGACACCTATTACGCTTGGTAATATCGTTAGTGGTTCTATTAGTGATGCGAGTCAAGTTGATTCCTATATCTTTACAGGAACGGTTGGGCAACAACTTTTCTATGATGCTTTAGGCAGTAGCTATTTCCGTTTCCGCTTCTATGATCCAACAGGTCGTGAACTATTTAATGTTGATAGTCGCTCTGAACGTGGCCCTGACAATAACTTAACGTTAACCATGAATGGCACTTATCGCCTGACCCTAAGTGAAGGATCGGGGAATTATAATTTTCGCTTGTTAAACAAAGCCGATGCAACGGTTATTAATCTGGATACGGATATTGCAGGAACCCTTGATAATGGAGGTTTTGAAGCAGATAGTTATCGCTTTACTTTAACTGACAGAAGCTATCTCTACTTTGATAAACAAATTGGTAACTATGATAATGCTTGGATTCTTTATGGACCTAATGGTCAATTAATTACAAGCCGAACTTTTTACTATGATTATTATGATGGCTATAATGAGGCAGAGCTATGGTTAGACTCAGGAGAATATTGGTTAATTCTGCAAGGTAATAGTGCCGAGCCTTGGTTTGGTAATGGCAGTAATGATTATAAGTTGCGAATTGTTACTCCTCAATTAAATACCACTGCGATGACTCTTGGAACTACGATTACTGGAACTATCAGTGAAGCAGGAGAGCAGGATACTTATACCTTTGAAGGAACCGCAGGACAGCAACTTTTCTATGATGGTTTTGGCGATGCTAATCTTCTATTCCGTTTCTTTGATCCCACAGGTCGTGAGCTATTTAATGTTGATAGTCGTAGCGATCGCGGCCCTGAAAGTAGCTTAACGTTGACGATGAGTGGAACCTATAAAGTTCTCATTGATGGTATTCGGGATTATACAGGTAATTACGGTTTCCATTTATTTGATAAAGCAGATGCAACGGTTATTAATCTCGATACGGATATTGCAGGAACTTTTGATAATGGCGGTTTTGAATCGGATAGTTATCGCTTTACTTTAACTGACAGAAGTTATCTCTATTTTGATAAACAATTTGGTAATTATGATAATGCTTGGATTCTTTATGGACCTAATGGTCAATTAATTACAAGCCGAACTTTTCATTATGATTATTATGATCCCTATTATGATGACTATAATGAGGCAGAGCTATGGTTAGACTCAGGAGAATATTGGTTAATTCTGCAAGGTAATAGTGCCGAGCCTTGGTTTGGTAATGGCAGTAATGATTATAAGTTGCGAATTGTTACTCCTCAATTAAATACCACTGCGATGACCCTTGGTACAACCATTACTGGAACTATCAGTGAAGCAGGAGAGCAGGATACTTATACCTTTGAAGGAACTGCAGGACAGCAACTTTTCTATGATGCTCTAGGGGGAGATTTCCTCAAGTTCCGTTTCTTTGATCCTACAGGTCGTGAGCTATTTAATGTTGATAGTCGTAGCGAGCGCGGTTCCGATGGCAGTTTAACTCTGGCAATGAATGGAACCTATAAAGTTCTGATTGATGGGGAACGGGATGCGACAGGTAGTTATGGTTTCCGTTTGTTAGATAAAGCCGATGCGACGGTTATTAATCTCGATACGGATATTGCAGGAACTTTTGATAACGGCGGTTTTGAAGCAGATAGTTATCGCTTTACATTAACGGACAGAACTTATCTCTATTTTGATAAACAGTTTGGGGTTTTTGACAATGCTTGGATTCTCTATGGTTCGGGAGGTCAATATATTACAAGTCGGAGTTTCTATCAAGATTATTCTTCAGACTCTTACAATGATGCAGAACTATGGCTGGATTCAGGAGAATACTGGCTAATTCTGCAAGGGAATGGAGCAAATGGATGGAATGGTAGTAGCAATGATTACAAGTTACGAATTGTTACTCCTCAATTAAATACCACTGCGATGACCCTTGGTACAACCATTACTGGAACTATCAGTGAAGCAGGAGAGCAGGAT
>JBIKUM010000608.1:0-2603 GCA_044347585.1 Terrimicrobiaceae bacterium | reverse complement strand
GATCTGGCAGTTGCGCAAGTCGCCCTCGGCGGTTTGGTAGACGTCGCGGCGGCAGGTTGGACAGAAGGCCAGATCATGGGTGTAGCGGATGACACGTGGCTGAGGTTGCAGGACGATATCTTCCTGAATCTGCTCATGCTGTTGGCCGGTGGCCGTCAGGCCGGTGGTGTGGCAATGCGGACAGACGCTGGGTGCGGGGGCATGAATGGTTCCATCAAGATGATCGGGTTTCCGACGTGACCAGGGCGGATGTCCTTTTGGTGCGCCCCGTTTACGGGCTGGGTTGCTGTTCGAAGGGGGAGGACGGTTGGGTTTGAATCGCGAGGCATGTTCCGTCTTCAACCGGGCGCGCAAATCGACGATCTCTTTTTCCGCCCGCTCCAAGTCCGCTGTTAAGGAGGCGATCTCGGCTTCGGCATTGCGAGCCAGATGACCGTTGCGGTAGGAATCGTCGTGTGCATCGCGAATCAGCAGGCTGGCCCATGTGGCGGAGATTCCGTCCAGATGGGGGCAGCGGTGCTGATAGGGACACTGGTAACCGAAGGGCGCTTCTTTATATCGTCCCATAGTGTTGCAAATCGACCTCCTCGTTAATCAACTGCCAATTGACAGCGGCCAGTTCCTGTAGCAGGAGTTTGAGTTTACGATGCCGTGCGGTCAGACGCCGGACCAGTGGCACCATGTCCTTGGGAATGTGACGACTACGTGTCTTTCCATCGACCTTCGTCGTGAGGTTATAGGCGGGATACTTGAATCCCTTCGTGGATACCGAGCCAATCACAAAGTCAAGGTGATCGCTCACCTGCTCGACCAGTCGATCCCGACGAGCCATCAAAGTCACAACGCTGGGCATAGGTCTCCTTTCGCCTATATAGGCGTATTGTTACGCCTATAATGAGGCAAAAATACCCCTTGCGCAACAACTATTTTAAAGGGAATGCCGATCTACAACCCGCAATGGGCTAAACTGTTACAGCGCGCAGCCCGCCACCGCCGGGGTCAAACCAAAGGATGACATATAAAACTTGCAAGCGAGGCATTTAGAGTGCAGATTGCATGAATGCCGCGACATCTCAGAGTAGAATTTTCTGGTGCGATCTATCATGTGACGATCCGAGGGAATGGCCGGCAGGCGATTTTCCGAGATGATCGTGACCGCGAGAGGTTTTTGTTCCGGTTGGCCGAGAGCGGAGAAGCCTATGGAATCCGTTTGTACCTGTTTTGCTTGATGAGTAACCATGTTCACCTTCTGCTGGAAACGCCCTCCGCGAATTTGGGGCGATTCATGCAGAGCGTGGAAACGGGCTACACGGTGTTCTATAATGTGAGACATGGGACGAGTGGGCATCTGTTTCAGGGCCGCTATAAAGCCAAACACGTTGAGGGTGATGAGTATCTTCTTAAGTTAAGCCGGTACGTGCATTTGAATCCTGTGTGCATTAGCAGGTTGAAGAAGGAGCCCTTGAACCTGAGGGTGGCGTACCTGAGGAAATATCCCTGGAGCAGTTATCGGAGCTACATCGGCGAGGAGAAACGGCATAAGTTTGTAACGTATGAGCCTGTGCTGGCCGAGATGGCGGTAAAGAAGCGGTTAAGAGAGAAGGAATACCGGAAATACGTTGAAGCGGGTCTGGTGAAGACGGATGCTGAATTTCGGGAGGTACTCAACGCATCGCCCGCAGCAATAGGAGGGGAAACATTCCGGGCGTGGGTGCGAGATGCCTGTATTGAGCTGGGGGAGAAAGCGGCCAGGCCTGAAGATGTATCGTTACGGCGCCAGAGGTTATTTATCAATCAGTCCATCGTGCTCGAGGTGACAAGCCAATATCTTGGCATTCCGCCCTCGGATTTGCGCGTAAAGCGGCGGCATTCAGCCCTCCGGCCGATTGCGGCGAGAATGTTGGTGAAGTACGCTGGCTTAACACACCGGCAAGTGGCGGATGCACTGGGCATGAAATCCGGGGTATCCGCAAGTTTACAAGTTCGCCTCAGATGTCAAATGGCTTAATTTGGCTGTATGAGTCGGACGCATTTTGGAGTCAAACAGTCTTCATTCGGTCTATTTTCGCATACTTTGGACTTCGTGCTTGACGGCTTAGCGTAAAGGGCGGTATTCATTCAGAACTTTTGGATGCGAGTGAGTAAGTGGGTGCCTCGCTATTATGAATTATGCGAAAGGTCACCATGAAATATTGGAGATGGTTCTGCTTTGTCCTTTTTCTGGGACTCTTGCCCTGTGTACCGTTTACCTGGGCTGTTGATTCTTCCAGCAATGCTGTCACCGATGCTTGGATTCCGTGGGGCGATTCTACCTGTGTTAGTAATGAGGATGTCCTATTTTCGCCGTGGCCGGTCTGGATGGTGTCTGCGTTCAAGATCGGCGGTACATGGGACACCAATTCACCCGCCTGGGTGGTTGAGGTCGGGGACACTAATGAATCCTCACTCAACATTGACGTGGACCGGTCCCTTCTCACAAATAATGCCCTGATGCGGTTGGATTATGTGGATCACAGCAATGCCATTCTGATGCTGGATCTCTATGAGTTCACTGGGACGAACGATCCGAACGAGCCCGTTTTTACCTCGAATCTTTTCAACAA
>JBIKUM010000378.1:0-2606 GCA_044347585.1 Terrimicrobiaceae bacterium | reverse complement strand
CTTGCTGACCCTGGTGTCACTGACCGCCGTAATGGAGCCACCGATGTTCGGCGTAATGGAGCCACAAACAGGTGAGTAAAACGACATCCCGAGGGGGTTAAACAGTAGTGGATTTTGCCTCTTTTTGGGAGACGGTTTTCTGACTTCCTTTGGGCAACAACTTCGGAGCGCGGTAGGACGGGCCATCGAGCTCGATGCAATAGGCGTTGTGGCGCAAGCGGTCCAGCGTGGCTGAGCCCAGTAGACGGTTTACGGCAAAGGCTTGATCCCATTCCGAGAAGTCCAGATTACTGGTGACGACAGTGGTGGTTCGCTCGTAGCGCTCAGAGATCAGATCATGCAAATCCTCATCAAACGGCGCACGCAGCGGCTTCAGACCAAAGTCGTCAATGATCAGCAAAGGCACTTTGGCCAGCGCGGCGAGCTTGCGTTCATAAGCACCACTGGCCCGTGCAGCGTTCAGGTTTTGCGTCAGACTGGCGCAGGTGGCAAACACCACGTCAACTCCTTGGCGAACCGCACAGTGACCCAGCGCCTGCGCCAGATGACTCTTGCCCGTGCCGCACGGCCCCACGATCAGCACCGGTGCCTTCTCCTGCAAATAGCGCCCGGTGGCCAGGTCATGCACCAGGGCGCGGTTGAGATGGGGCAGCCGCTCAAAGTCAAACTGTTCGATCGTCTTGGTGGTACGGAACTGCGCCCGGCGTAGCCGACTGCTGAACTTCTTCTGGTCGCGCCGGGCCACCTCGTCACCAATGAGCAGGGCCAGAAACTCCGTATAGGCCAGCTTGGACTCAATGGCCTGGCGGTTGCGTGCCGACAGGGAATCCAGGATGCCCGACAGGCGCAGGGATTTCAGTTGGAGGGCTAATTCAGGTGCAGGGTTCATAGAGATTTCTCCTTTGGGGTTAAGTTAATGCAGCAAATCGAGCTGCGCTTTGGGGTGAGCAAACAAGGTGGCCGCGTCCCGCGCAAAGCGTGGATTGGCGTAGGCCGGCGGGGTGAAGGGCTCGGCTGCGGGCGTCTTGTCAGCGCCAGTAGACAGAATGGACTTGACGGTGCGGTAGAACGGACTGTCATGGGCCAGCGCCCGCGCGCAGGCCGCCTCGAGTCGAGGATTGCCATAGGTCTTGCCCAGACCGATTACGCCCTGGGCGGCACGAAGACGCTCCAGAATCTTGTCTGACAGCAGCCGATCTATCAACTGCGCACAGGACGCGCCGACTTCTCTGGCCTGCATGCCAAGCCACTGCCGGTCCCTGGCAAAGAAGGCTTGCGCCTTGGGTGGCAGGTGGTCGCGCACGGTTTTGCGTTCTCCCGGTTTGAGCCCTCTACAGTGGGTGGCGACATGGCGGAAATCGTCATAGAGTGCCACCGCACCGTCGGTGGCACGCAGCCACAGCACTTTGCCAACCAGCGCAAATGGCGCGGAGTACAGCCGGTAATCAAACTTGACGTGGCAGTCCCGGTGCAGTGTTACCTGGTGCCAGGTGCCCAGGTCTGGTGCAATGGCAGGCAGTGCCTTCATCAGAGGGCGTTCTGTCGCAAAGAGAATCAGCGGTGCTTGACGCGTGGTGCCGTGGATGCGAACCCCGGCTATGTTGGTGACCCAGGTGCGGGCCTGTTCGTTCAAGTCTGCCAGGTTGCGGAACTCGCGCAACGCCAGGAAGTTGCCTTTGACGTATTTGACGCCGGACTCGACGATACCTTTCTTCTGCGGGTCATGCGGCGGGCAAGGATCTATTCTGAAGCCGTAGCCTTCTGCACATTCAGCGTAGGCTCGCTGCACGGTGGGGTCCTTGGCGCAGGCTCGTGTGATGGCACATTTGGCGTTGTCGATGATCAGGCGCTGGGGCACGGCACCAAACCACTCAAAGGCCCGGCGGTGACAACCCAGCCAGGTGGCCACTGTCTGGTCCCAGACGAACTCGACGTACTGGTGGCGCGAGAAGCACAGGGTCATGACAAACGCCCAGGTCCGCCGAAGTTTGTCATCAGGGTGCATGAGCATGGGGCCGGCACCAAAGTCCACTTGGGCTCCCTCGCCCGGTGCGAAGTCAAGGCGGCACGAAGTCTCGGGTGGTTCGCTACTGCGGATGTCGGCCAGGATGCGTCGCACAGCGGAGTAGCTGCCGCTCCAGCCTTGTTCGCGCTGGAGGGCGGCGAAGATGGCGACACCGGAGACGCCTTGCTCTGCCCAGATTTGAATCTGCGCACGCTGGGATGCCAGGCTGGAGACGGTGGTGCTGGCGCGCTTGGGTTGGCCCAGCGCAGCGGCAATGGCCTCGTCCTCGGGCATGGCGCCAGCGGCATCGAGCCAGTTGTGCTGGAGGCTGAACTCGCGCAGGCGGGCCGCCGTTCGTCTGCCCATGATGCGGGCCGCCGCAATCTGGCGGTCTGAGTCGCCTTGGCGCATGCGCACCAAAGCCTGTCGGTACTGAAACATCTCGAATCTCCTGCGTGCCATCTGTTCTTCCTTTGGGTAAAAGGCCCAAAGGGTAGAGATGACACAGGGTTCGGGATATCGCCGGACGCCCTGTCAGTGGATCCATTACGCCGACTATGAAATGGATCCATTACGGCGATCACACCGTGGCTCCATTACG
>JBIKUM010000573.1:0-2610 GCA_044347585.1 Terrimicrobiaceae bacterium | reverse complement strand
ATCGTTGTCTGCATCCGCAGCGCATGCGCCGCCGCAGACCCCGATAGCATCGAGCTCATTTCCATTGCAATCGCAGTCGCCGGCTGGGATGCCTGAGCATCCGCAGGCATAGATCGCACCCGGACCGTTGCAAATGCCGCACGCATCGAGAGCCCCTACGCACGCGTCTTGGCTGTCGCAAATGCCGTCCGCATCCGCATCTGCCGTGCAGGTACCACCACACACACCGAGGGCATCCACTTCGTTTCCATTGCAGTCGCAATCTCCTGCAGGAATGTCAGCGCATCCACATGCGTAGATGGCGCCAGGACCGTTGCAGATTCCACACGCATCGAGGGCACCTACACAAGCATCTTGGTTGTCGCAGATGCCGTCATCGTCCGTATCCGCGGTGCAAGATCCACCGCAAACTCCCAAGGCATCATTGTAGAGGCAGGAACCGTCGTCGGTGTTCGCTCCTTGGTTGAAGTTACAGGCATTGCTGTCCGTGCAACCTAACACTTCCTGGATATCACAAACACCATCGCCGTCCGCGTCAGCCGTGCAGGTTCCGCCGCACACGCCGATTGCGTCGAGTTCGTTGCCGTTGCAATCGCAGTCGCCCGCCGGAATCGCCGTGCATCCGCACGCGTAGACCGCACCGGGACCGTTGCACACTCCACACGCATCCAGCGCTCCCACGCACGCATCGGCACTGTCGCAAATCCCATCACCGTCCGCATCAGCTGCGCATGTGCCTCCGCATACCCCGAGGGCATCGAGCTCATTGCCATTGCAGTCGCAGTCACCGGCTGGGATTCCCGTGCATCCGCATGCATACGTAGCACCCGGACCGTTGCAGATTCCACAGGCGTCAAGTGCTCCCACGCATGCATCCACATTGTCGCAGATGCCATCGTCGTCTGCATCTGCCGCACAATTGCCACCACACACGCCTAAAGCGTCCAATTCATTTCCGTTGCAATCGCAGTCACCAGCAGGGATTCCTGTGCAACCGCACGCATAGATTGCGCCCGGACCATTGCAGATGCCACAGGCATCTACAGTTCCGATGCAGTTGTCCACATTGTCACACGTGCCATCGCCGTCCACATCGCCGTCGGCAACCGCGCCGTTCGCGCAGAAGTCACAGCCCGTCGCGAAGACGCACGAGCCGTTGTTGTCCGTAGCTGCGGCGTTGTAGTTACATGCCGTAGATGACGTACATCCAGCGATTTCATTCGCGTTGCATACCCCGTCGTTGTCCGTGTCACCATCTGCAACCGCACCATTCGCGCAGAAGTCGCAGCCCGTCGCAAACACGCAGGAGCCGTTGTCGTCGGTAGCTGCTGCGTTGTAGTTGCATGCCGTCGCATTCGTACAGCCCGCAATCTCGTTCGCGTTACACACCCCGTCGTTGTCCGCGTCGCCGTCAGCTACCACGCCGTTCGCGCAGAAGTCGCAGCCCGTCGCAAAGACGCATGAGCCAGCGTCCGTGGCAGCCGGGTTGTAGTTGCAGGCGTTAGCTGTTTGGCAACCCACCACCTCGTTTGCGTTGCACACCCCGTCATTGTCCGCATCGCCGTCAGCCACCGCGCCGCCAGAGCAGAAGTCACAACCTGTCGCGAAGACGCAAGAGCCATTGTTGTCCGTAGCTGCGGCGTTGTAGTTGCATGCCGTCGAAATCGTGCAGCCCGCGATTTCGTTCGCGTTGCACACCCCGTCGTTGTCCGTGTCGCCGTCAGCTACCGCGCCGCCCGAGCAGAAGTCGCAACCCGTTGCAAAGACGCAGGATCCTGCATCGGTGGCAGCCGGGTTGTAGTTGCAGGCGCTAGCGGTTTGGCAACCCACCACCTCGTTTGCGTTGCACACCCCGTCGTTGTCTGCGTCGCCATCAGCTACCGCTCCGCCAGAGCAGGTGTCGCAGCCTGTGGCGAAAATGCAGGAACCTGCATCCGTAGCTGCTGCGTTGTAGTTGCAGGCACCAGCCGTTTGACAGCCGACGATTTCATTCGCGTTGCACACCCCGTCGTTGTCTGAGTCGCCATCGACCACCGCACCGCCTGAACACGTATCGCAGCCCGTAGCGAAGATGCATGAGCCATCGTCTGCCGTTGCCGTGGCGCTGTAGTTACAAGCCGTGGCATTCGTGCAACCACACACGGCCGTCGAGCCGCCGCCGCCTGACGTGTAGCCGATCGGATTGAACGTTCCTAAGCCCGAGTATTCAAAGCTGTATTGCTGTTGGTTCGCGCCCACACCCAGCGGGAACACCTGTGCGTTGATGCGACCGCTCAACGTGCCCGCCGTCGTCATCTGCATGATGAGCACCCGCGAGGTGCCCGCTGCAGGAATACCATTCACCGTACCGTTCAACAGGTACCATGCACCGCCCGTCACATCGTTTACGAGCACATTCGTACCCGCACCCGGTGAACCTGCGGTGAATTTTGACATCCAGGGCTGGGCACTGCTCTCAATCGTGGAAGGTGCAGCCTGAGGGGGAACCGCAGAACTGGAAATCCCGATGGTCACCCAGCTGTCTCCAGCAAGCGTCGGGAAAATTGCAGCAACCGCTGGGTTCACACCACCCGCTGTGGCACCTGTTGTGAAATTGTCATTGTAGAACGA
>JBIKUM010000379.1:0-2613 GCA_044347585.1 Terrimicrobiaceae bacterium | reverse complement strand
GACACACAATTCAAGCACCTAAGCTCCTGGGGGCGATTCCTATCCAAGTTGAAAGAGATACTATCCAAGCGCAAGTCAAGTAGGGCCAGCCATCTGCTTGGTCAGGAAAAGGCGGCAAAATTGGCGGGTATGAACAAACGCTATCTGCGTCTGGATCACAATCCTCACCCATGTTTGCGGCACGCGGTAGCTGATTTTTACTCTGCGCACCCCAAGTTGTTTGAAGAAAACATTCGCTACCGGTTTCGTTCTGAAAAACAATTTGTTGGTGAAGCGTTAGCAACGTACGTATCAATGCTTGGATCAAATGCCATTGTGGATAACACGTTAAAAACAGTGCAGATCAAACCGGCAGATCAGAGTGTGCTACGCATCAAACAGCAAATACAAGCTGCAGACGAATCCGAACGATATGCATTTGCGTGTGTGCAAGGTCTGGATACGGGCACGGAAGAAATACAATCCATCGTAAAAGCATGGATACACCGGCGTGTAGGCACCTTAGAACAATTTTTGTTGTCGTTGGATACCAATAACAAGAGAGCCGGCGATGCACCCTCCAGTTGAGCTTGGATAACTCATGTCTGTCGAACTGATACTGGGAAATTCCAACCCCCGTTTTTCCGGGGTAACTTCAACCATGCTGCAAGTGTTGAAGGCGCAACAGAAATATCTCAATTTGGCTGTGATGGGCAAACACCACTTGCCCACTGATGCGCCGAGCCTCAGCTTCCTTGAGGTGGCCAAACTGGCGCGCACCCCCCTATCGGATGGTCGTTGGCGAGTATTTCACGCACGCCGCAACAACGAGATGATCCAGGCGCTGGTGCTCAAACATGTTTTTTGCGCAAAAATAAAAATCGTTTTCACTTCAACTGCACAGCGTTATCACAGTGGTTTCACCAGGTGGTTAATGGGGAAAATGGACGCGGTAATCTCGACCTGCGCAGCGGCGGCCAGCTATTTAAATAGCCCGCCAGCGGCAATTATTCCTCACGGCATAGACAAGAATTTTTATCACCCGCCGACAAATCGCGCTGCTGCCTGGCGAGCATTGGACTTACCCGGCAAATACGGCATCGGTATTTTTGGCCGAGTGCGCGCGCAAAAAGGCGTAGACGTATTAATTGAGGCCGGCCTACCACTATTGAAAATCTATCCGGATTTCACATTGGTGATCTGTGGCGAAATAACACCAGACAACGAAAAATTTGTCGCTCAGCAAAAACAAAAAATCGCGTCCGCAGGCTTGAGTAAGCGCGTTGTCTTTTTAGGAAAACAACCGTTTGCGCGGGTGCCTGAACTATTTCGAGCCATGTCGATTGTCGCGGCGCTCAGCCGTAATGAAGGTTACGGCCTAACGGTGTTGGAAGCAATGAGCAGTGGGACTGCCGTTCTCGCCAGCCACGCGGGCGCCTGGCCTGAAATTATTGAAGAGGGCACCGAAGGATATACCGCACCGTGTGGCGATATCGCCGCGACACGTGCTCAGTTGGAAAAATTAATGCGCGAGCCAGAATTGTTACCAATTATGGGCGACCGCGGACGGAAAAAAATCGAACAGCTTTATACCGTTGAGCGGGAGGCGAAAGCCCTATGCGATTTCTTCAAAACGCTGATGTAGCCCGATCGCACGAATCAGTTGTCCGCCCTTGCCAAGGTCATGCCATAGTAGCGGCAGATATCATCAAGCTGGACCCGATTCATATCCAGTTTAACGTTGCTGTCGCCCAACGAGATATCTGAAAAAAGCGGACAAGGTAGCGGCACAGCAGGCGGCGAAACCGAACTGCAAGACATCGTCCCTTGGAGCACGGCCATAACCTTAAACCACAGGTCATCAGCCCTCGGCGCCAAGCGCATGTAGAGAATTTCGTCCAGTACATCACGATGCAAACTTCCCGGTGGATACAAGACCCCACCGACACCGATCGGCAGAATTTCCCGGCCGCAAGCTCCTGGTACGGCATATTTCCAATACCTGTACGGCAACAAGGCCCCATCGTCTGCGTAGGCAATCGCGCGGCAAGTATGTCCGACGATACACTCCGGTTTAGCCTGATGTTCCGCGTATAAACTACTCAACCAGTCTTGCGGGTACATTACATCATCGTCGCAAGTGACGACATTAACATCAGGCATCTCCCGCAACGTCAAAACCAGTTTCCGATGAGACGAAGTGCCGGGAGCAAAACGAATCTCGAAACACGCCCCCTGCAATCCAGCCAACGGCTTTGGCAACTGGCCCCGCAATGAGTCGTTCAACCACAGGATAATTTTTGCCGGGCGAACAGGGGCATCCAGGATGCTCAAAATAGTCAGATGCAATATTCCGAGACGGGAAGGAATAGAGGTCAGAGAAACCACTAGGGGTAACACCGCCCCCTCTCCCTGACAATCGCGCAGAATTCTATATGACGAAAGCAATCGCAGTGAACGCCAGAAAATTGCTGGCAATTCTTTAATTTTCATATAAACCATCCAAAAGCAGCACCAAACACTCCTCAGAAAAGAAAGCCCAAGACACTTTCACCTCCACCGTCGCGACAAATTACAATAAATCGTTGCTCTGGTTTTTCCGTCCCACTCTCCGAAGTCACTGCATGCTTGATC
>JBIKUM010000380.1:0-2614 GCA_044347585.1 Terrimicrobiaceae bacterium | reverse complement strand
TTGGCGTAGGTGGTATCGATGCGCAGCAGTTGATCCTTCACACGCTTTCGGCCTTCAATGGAGAATCGCAGCACTTCCTCGATTTCTGCCGGAGTGGCCTCTCCATGCGGGAAAAGGATTTTCATCATGCCCGAGAAGGTTTTCTGAATGCCGTCGCGATCACGTGTCGAAATGTCGGCCGACAAGGTAAACAATTCCTGATACCGATCTGAGAAATCATGGCTGCGCATGGCCCGGAGAATCTCGGCCAGGTAATCGACAACGAAGCCATATCCGCTGGAAAACATCTCGCCGCGGATGATGTCTACTTCCCATCCCGGGATGTAGCAATGGACCCGATCAAGGAATGCGGAATCGTGGAATTTTTCGGGCAGTGGATCGAACAGATCTGAATGCTTGAGCATGTAGGGCACCGTATGCTCGGTATTCCCGACAAAAGCCATGGATGCTTCGGCGCCCAGGGTCTCGACACCGCGTGAGAACGATTTGTTCGCCATGTAATTCTTCATGATGTCGACAAGCGCCTTGTCGACTTTTTTCTGCTTACCAGCGAATTCATCAAAGGCCACCACATCCCAGTAGCCCACCAAGCCAAGCTTGCCGGAAGAGTTGTTGACGAACAACTTGGGTACCGTCACCTCGCCTCCAGAAATCAGGATGCCATGCGGTGAGAACTCAGAGTAGATGTGGGATTTGCCAGTCCCTTTGGGCCCCAGCTCGATCAGGTTGTAGTTTCGTTCGCAGAATGGCACCAGGCGGACCAGTTGATTCAGCTTGTTACGGCGCCCAAACATTTGCGGAGCAAAGCCGATGCTTTGTATCAGTAGATCAATCCACTCCTCTGTCGTGAATTGCTTCCTGAGCTCAATGTATTGGTCGAAGTCGAAGTGGGAAAGCTGAATCGGCTTCAACGAGGCCAGAATCCATGGCGAGGCATTCTTGTCCTCGGTGAACTCGTACTCCATATCCCCGATGCACCAGACACCACCAACCAGCAGCTTGGGATGAGCTTTGATCGTGGCCGAATCGACTAAAACCTTCTTGATGCCGAGATTGGCAAACTCAACTTCATAGGCATCCGTTTTGTCGTTGAGCGAGGCACTGATGCGGTCGATGACCTTGTGCCGTCCCTTTTCCTTGATGGTCGAGCGAATCAGGCCGGCTTCATTGCGATGCACATAATGCAGTCGCAGGATTTCCTTAACGGTCTCGATACCAGTCTGGATAGTCGGCTCGTCGTTGGTCGCACAGTATTGCCCGAGCAGGTATTCCAGCACATAGGTCGGAACGATTGCATTGCCCTTGACGGTTTTGACCAGATCCTTGCGAACGACCAGTCCGGCAAAGTGCTGATTGATTTTCTCGTCAAGCGGACTTAACTGGATCGGCGGCACGCCCGCTGGCACAACATCGGCTTCTGAAGTCATTCCTGCCATCCTTAAAAATCAAAGTCGCTGGTGAAGGACCGGCGAATGGTGTAGCGGAGTGACTTGTACTCCCGGTAGTGCGATGTTCCATCAACCAACTCGTCAAGGCGCAAAACCGCCTGCTGGCCGTTGATGTCATCGGCTTTGCGGCTCAGGACGAAACGAACAGGCACCTCACGTTCCCGTGGATTTTCCGAGGCCAGGTCGAAAGTCAGTTCATGGCTATCGGAAATCAACTCGCCATCGAGTGCGTAGATTCCGCAGCGTAGCTTTCGGCCTTGCAGCTTCTCGGTAACCGCCTGTGATTGATACAGCACAATCGCCACTTGGCCAGAGGTGATCGTCTTCCCAGCACCGCCAATAATTTCCACGTCCACCCGCGACACATCGCTCTGGCGCTTCTTGTTGATGCGCAGGACCGGAATTACGACCTCCTGCAAGGTCGCTCCGCCATGCACAAAACGACTACCCGATCCCTTCAGGCGAAGACGATTGATCGACTTCGGAATCTGCACCTCGACGCTGCCCTCAAAGCCAAGCTCGGACGGCATAAAGGTCTTGAAGCTGCCGCTCGCGTGCATACCGGTACCCAGCACAAAACGCCGGTTGCGGTAATAGATGTCATCCCCCGCGGGCTCGCAGACGAGGAAATCGCTCTCCTCCAATACCCGGTTCTGATAAATGAAGCCGTGGTCTGCTGTCACCAGCAGGTTGCTGGCATTGGCATTGGCCAGCTTCTTGATGAGCCGTACCAGTTCCTGAAGGGTTTCCTCGGCAGCAGCGAATACTCGGTCTTCCGTGTCTCGGGTATCGCCGGTTTTGTCGATCAGGTTGTGATAGACATAAACCACATCATTGTCGCGCACCAGCGCGCGTGACTCATCCTTGCCCATCTGCATCAGCTCTTCAGCCTGAATGGCCATGCCGGCAGTCACGGCGGCCCCCAGTATCTTGCCCCGATTGACCGTTCCCTGGGCACTTTGACCGTCCACCAGGGCCATGCCGGTATCGTTATCCACGAGTGTCAGCGTTTTATTGGGCAACAGAGCGGCCATGCCAAGCTGGGTATAGCTGGGCAACATGGCCAGGGCCGGTTCCAGATCGGCCTCGAAGCGATCCTCCTGCCGCATCAGGGTTTGTAGCTCTTCCCCAATCTCGTAACGGAAGGCATCCGAGATCAATACACA
>JBIKUM010000410.1:0-2614 GCA_044347585.1 Terrimicrobiaceae bacterium | reverse complement strand
TCCGCAGCGCTTCCACCAGGATCATGTTCACCATGCGGATCACGGGCGCGCCGCCCGCGCTCTCCAGCATCTCTTCCAGGCTGACGTCGTCCTGCTTCTCCTGGCCCACTTCGACGTCGTTGTCGCCCACCTTCGACATCACTTCTTCCAGCCCGATGTTGCTCTTCGGCTGGTTGAGCTTGGCCAGAAGGTCCTGGATCTCCTGCTCGCCCGCCACCAGGGGCGTGATGTCCAGCCCCATCACGTCGTGCAGCTCCTCCACGGCCACGATATCGAACGGATCGCCCAGCGCCAGCGTCAGGTTCTTTCCCGTCCGGGTCACCGGGATCACCAGGTGCTGGGACATGAAATCCTTCGGCATTGAATCCAGCAGTTCGTTGTCGGGCGTGAACCGGGCCAGCCGGATGGGGCGCATGTTCAGATATTCCGCGATCGCCAGCGTCATCAGGGGGCCGGAGATGAGCTTCTGGTCGATCAGGAACTTCTCAAGGCGGAAACCCTTGGAGGCCGCATCCTTCTCCGCCTTTTCCAACGCCTCGGGCGTGATGGCGCGCAGGCGAAGCAAAATGTTGGTCAATCGTGATCCGCTGGGCATAGGCCTCTTTCCCGTGTTGTGAAATTATGAAGCAGATGTCGTGCCAAACGCGAGCGGACCCTTCGTTTATCTCAGCGACCGGCCGCTTTCAAAAAATCGTGATAGCGTTGGAACGCCTCCTCGTAGGGTGCGGCCCGAGCGGGGTCCGGCTCGAACCGCGCGCCGGGCCGGAAGAGGGCTTCCACGCTGGAGGCGAGGCTTCCGAATTCGCCCGATCCGCAGGCCGCCAGCATGGCTGCGCCCAGAGTGGCAGCTTCCGTCACGAGCGGCCGCCTCACCGGAAGGCCCGTCACGTCCGCCTGCATCTGGAGCCAGAAATCGCTCTTGGCGGCCCCCCCGATGGAGCGGAGCTCCTCGAGCGCATACCCGCTCCCGCGGATGTGGGCCACGTTGTCGCGCAGCGCGAAGGCCAGCGATTCGAGCAGCGCCCGGAAAAGGTCCCCCCGCGTGTGGTGCAGGCCCAGGCCCGCGAACAAGCCCCGGACCCTGCCGTCTGGCGCCGGGGAGACCATCCCGTCGAAGTGCGGGCACGCCGTCACGCCCCGGCTGCCGGGCGGCGATTCGGCCGCCTCGGCGTCCAGCCGCCGCATGTCCGCCTCCGGCGCCAGGACCCGCTGGAACCACTCCAGCGCCACGCCGGCTGTCTTGGAATACGCCAGCACGAAAAAAAGGCCCGGAATCGGAAAGTCGCCTCCCCACAATCCGGCCGGCAGGCCGGCGGGCCGGTTTCGAGTCAGGGTGACCAGCGCCAGGCAGGTGCCGGTGGCCACCGACAGCAGCCCGGGCCGGAAGAGCCCGGCGCCCATGGCGCCCGCATACTGGTCGTTCGCGCCCGCCGCCACCAGGGTTCCGGGCGCCAGCCCCCAGTCCGCAGCGGCTGCCGCGGAGACCGCGCCCGCCGCCTCCCCCGACAGCAGAATGTCGGCCAGGCTTTCGCGCGCCAGGCCCGCCGCCTCCAGGGCGGGGCCATGGTACGACGTCCCGCCCAGGGTCAGGCCCGTGGAGGCCGCCGTTTGCGGATCCGTCACCGCCCGCCCCGTCAGGCGATAGGTGATGTAATCCGGCAGCAGCAGATGCCGCTTCACCCCCGCCATGGCCCGCGGCTCGTTCTCCCGGAGCCAGCGGATCTTGGGTGCGGTGGCGATCGCCTCCATGCCGGGGTGGGGGCCCCCCGCTTTCGCGGCCAGTTCCCGCGTCAGCGCCAGCGCCTGAGCCCCGGCCCTGCTGTCATACCATAAGATGGCGGGATGCAGCGGCCGGTCCGCCCCGTCCAGGGACACAAACGTCTGCCCCTGGGAGACAACGGACAGGGCCCGGATGGGCACACCCGCCGCCGCCACGGCCTCTCGGACCGCCTCCCGGACCCCGGTTTCAATCAGGGCAATGGGAATGTCCGCCCTGCCCGCCCCGTCCGTCCGGGGCGTGTAAGCGCGTTTCGCGGCCGCCAGCAGCCGCCCGTTGCCGTCGAAAACACCGGTCTTCGCGCCGGTGCCCCCGATGTCAATGCCTAGATATGCCGACTTCATGCTTATACAATGATGGCGCGGGACGCGTCGGAATTCAATGACGAATTGGCCAAAAAGATATGGCTTACACCCGAAGTATTTGATATGTTGTTCAGGATGGGATGGAGGCCCGATCGCCGGGCCTGCTCTCAACACGAAGGGAAGGGTTATGTCTTCCGAATCGGATAATATCCTCGTCGAGTCGAATCTCCTCGATTTCAAGCGCATTATGCGCGGCCTGTCGTCTCCCAAGGAGTCGGGCGAGTACAAGTCGGCCGTCATGGCCGTCACCCGGATTTTCGGTCCCTCCACGATCTCGCTGCTCCTCTGCTTCGGCGTGCTCGGCGCCCTGTTCACCCTGGTGGCGCGCAAGACCATCACGCAGTCTCGCGCGGTGGAAGTCACCGTCATGGAAGCGGAAACGGTCAAGCTGGAGGACATCAAGGATCTCATGAAGGAGATCGAGATCCAGCCGCTCGAACCGCCACCCCTCGACAACATGAACAACTTCAAC
>JBIKUM010000381.1:0-2616 GCA_044347585.1 Terrimicrobiaceae bacterium | reverse complement strand
CGAAAAGGGCGACGACAACGTGCTGCGCCGCTCGAAGCGCGCGCGCATGGTAAAATAGCGGGTTGTGTAGATCATGCGGGGTGGATATAACAGGGGCGGACCAAAGCCCGCCCCCGAATGTATGGTACCCGACAGGGCGTCAGAACGCGGGCGTAATCATCGTAACGTTCACCGTGATGTCATTCGTGGTCATGCCATCCAACGGATAGTTCGCAGACCCCGGGCCAGCGGTGCGTGCCAATTGGAGGGCGGGCTGCTTGCTCTCCGCGGTAACGGTGAACGTAAACCCGTGCATGTCCCCCTTGGCTGCGCCCGTCTGCATGGTGCCGCCCGTCATTTCGGCTCCTTCGTCAAAACCGATCACGAACACAGTGTCGTTGTTGTCGAGGGCGAGGAACGTACACCGCACTTTGGCGAGGGCACGCAAGAACTGCGTGGTGGCGTGGTCGGCTTTCAGGAGCGTGATTTCCAGCGCCTGTTCGTAAAAGACCGTGCCGTTTTCCGGGTTCATCTGGAACGTTTCGGTGAACGATCCGTGCCCCTTGAGCAGGTCGATCTTGTACGCCTCCAACGCGGCGGGCACGTTGGTGATTTCGCCGTTCGTGGTGGTGCACCCCACGCCGGTGAGCGTGACCGGGTTATCCGACGCATCGGTGAGCACGTATACAGCCTTCAGGCCGCCTACGGCGTCGCGGCAATCAATACCGCGTCCTGTGGTGATCGTGCAGGGCATGATTAAGAACCGGTTGCAGTGCGGGAAACCATCACCGTGTCGGCGAGAACGCCCACCTGCACCCCGGCGGTGTAGCGGTAAACCACACGGATGTTGTCCGATCCGTCTACCGGTGTCATATCAATGAACTGTGCTTGGTTGTGATCGCTCAACAGGTCGGTGCCGAAGAACAGGTTACCCTGCTTGGCAGCCACCACGTATTCATTCGCCATGCCGCGGCACACCTTGATCGGGTGTCCGAGGTAGTTCTCCGCGATCGGTGCGTTCAACGCGAGCGACGGGTGCGCCCCGGCAGATACCAATTTCCGGTAGTAGAGGTAGAACGTGGCCGGAGACATGCACAATTGCACGTCTTGGTCGCCTTGCAATGCGCTGGGCAGGTTGTCGATCACCAAATCAAGATTTGTTAAGATGTTGGTGGTGGACCATGCCGCGCCGGTGCTGGTGGATTGGAAATTGCGCGCGCCGTCGTGCAACAACTTCTGCACACCGGTGAAGTGGTTGTTGTCGAACGTATCGGTGAGCGAATCGCCCGCGACAGTACCCGAATCCGTCCCGTCGGCTGCGGTGGAGGTCAAACCGGAGGTGCCGCCCTTCCAGATATTGTCCTCGATCGCCTCGCCGATCTTGCTGGCCACGTAGAGCAACATGAACTGCGCGAATTCGGGGGGCAATTGGTCGTTGATGAACCCGCGGCCCGTGTTGAGTGACTCCCAATCGGACCGGAAGTCTTTCTTGCACAACTGGACGTTGGTCATGAGGTCTGCGGGCGTCAGGAAGCGCTCGCCAAGGGTGATCACCCCGGCCGCGGTGAAATCACACGCCGCGTCTTGCACCAATCCGGCGCTGTCCATGATACGCAGGGCTTCACGGTACTTCACGCCCTCCTTAACGGTGAGCACGTTCTTCGTGAGAGAGTCGGACGATTTAACCGCCGCGGCGATGTAGGGCCGCGCAAGTTCCCCGGCGTAGCTTTTGGTGTTCGTAAATGTCGTAGGCATCAGTTATAGGTTTCGAAGATGGAATAAACAGTCGACATCTGTTCCGGCACGCGGGCCGGTTTGGCGCTGAGCGACTGACGGGACACACGCGGGGCGGCTTCCGCCTCCAGCGTGTCGATACGCCGCTGCAGCGCGGCGATCTTGTTCTTTTGCGCGGAGATGCGGCTTTCGTAGGACGCCTGCATTTCCGAAAGGTGGGCGGACATGGTTTCTTCTACCATCGGCTCTTCTTCGGCGGGTGCTTCGGCGGCTTCGGGCTCACCCGTAACCACGCCGTCTTCTACGGTCAGCATGGTGCCATCGGTGCAGGTGTACTCACCGGTAGGAAGCGGGATCTGCTCGCCCTCGTCCGTTACGATGTACACGTTGGCGCCTGCCGCGAAGTCGCCATCGGAGAACACCTCCGTGCCGTCTTCCAGCGTTTTGGACGCCTGCGTTTCCCCGGCGGGCTCTTCCATGGGCTCTTCCATGGGCATTTCGTCCTCTAACCGGTACCCGTACCGGCTGAGTGTGCGGTTGATAATCTCTTGAATTGTCATCACAGAGAAAACTAAACCGCGGCGGGTTTTTTAACGCGCTCCCCGTACAGGCCCTCAATGCTGAAGCCCAAAACCTTGCCCGGTTTTACGTAGTCTTCCCACAGTTGTGTGTTATGCACTTTGCTGGTGATCATCCACGTACCGGCTTTTACATCGAATCCGTGGTGTTTTGCTTTGTCCATGGCGGGGTTTTCCACGATCCACGATTCCACGACGGCCACACCGGAAACCGGGGCGGCGTGTTCGAGGGTATGGGAAAGCGTTTTCTGCCGCGCGAGAAACAACTCGGCGGATTTCCGCACGGTTGAACGCGAGAACCACACGAAAAACTCGCCCCTTTCGT
>JBIKUM010000443.1:0-2618 GCA_044347585.1 Terrimicrobiaceae bacterium | reverse complement strand
CACCCGTGCCGTCCCCCTGTGGACCCAGACTGGGGTTTGGGGCGTTTGGCCGTTGCCCGGAACCTCCATGGGTGTGGCCGGGACCTACTCAGGACTCCTGCTACTTCAAAACTCGGGCAGCGGCTGGTATGTCGTGAAGCGGCTCGAAGGCTTCAATGAAAGCGCCCGCCATGTCGCCGTGGAAGATGCCCGCCACATCTGGGTCACCCATCCATACAAGGGCGTGTGGCGCATCACACTCGAGCCCGATGCCACAGGCATTTCCGAGGTAAAGCAGCTGGGCCTCCAGGATGGGTTCGAGGACCAGTTGAATCTTCGCGTGCATGCGCTCGCTGGCCAAATTGTCTTCACCACCTCGCGCGGTCTTCTTCGCTGGAATGCCTCCACACAGCGCGCCGAAGGCATCGAGGAGTTCGCCGACGGACTGGATGCTCCCTTTACCCACGTTGCCTCTGCTCCCGATGGCTCCGTGTGGTTCTTCACGCCGGGCCATGTAGGCCGCATCGCCCCCACCACCGCGGGCCTGCGACCTGGGTCTGGCACTGTGCACCTGCCGCTCATCGGGGCTGAACCCATCAGTCGCTTTGAACACATCGAGTTCATGCCGGATGGTCGTGTTTGCATACCCACTACGTTGGGATTTTTGGTAGTCGATCCCCACAAGATGCTCAACCCTGCAGATGCTCCGAGGGTCGTCATTCACCGCATCGCACATCTGAATGCGGCGGCCGAACACGACCGCATTCACTTTCCTGAGCGTGTACACCTGGAATCTGGCATCCACGCGTTAGAACTGGCTTTGGGAACTGAGGGCAACCGGTGGCTCGGACGCGTGATGTACCAATGGCGGTTTCCGAAGGTGTCGGAGGCGTGGTCGGAACCGGTGCATGCAACGGCACTCACGTTGCCGGGTTTGGGAACAGGTGACCACGAACTTGAGGTGCGCGCAGTCCTTAGCCCTGCCTTCACAGGGCCCATCTCGAAGCTCCTGATCGACGTGCCTGCTCCGTGGTATGCCTCCGCGGTAGCGCGCTTCGGTTACCTCCTTGCCGCCCTCGGATCCGCGTCAGCAGGTGTGTGGGCAGCTCGGCGGCGGGAACGGCTGCGCACGGCGCGTGAACTGGCCGATGCCCAAGCTGCCCTCACCCACGAACGCGAAGAGCGGGCCCGGACCGAGCTGGAATTGCGCAACCAGGAACTCGCTTCCGCAACACTGCATTTGATGGAGAAGGGCGAAGCCCTGCAATCCGTCCGCAAAGGACTCGTTGCCTTAAGGGCAGAAGTCCCGCGGACCCAGCAAAAGTCCATTCAAGATCTTATCCACGTTATCCAACAGGACGAGCGATTCGATGCGGGATGGGAGCAGTTTTCGCAGCAGTTCGACCGTGTCCATGTGGACTTCCAAACCCGCCTGCGTGACCGCTTCCCCCATTTAACGAAAAACGACCTGCGTCTGTGCGCTTACATCCGCATGAACCTGTCGTCGAAAGAAATCGCCGCGCTGATGTTCGTCTCAGTGCGGGCCGTGGAGATCAGCCGATTCCGCTTGAGGAAGCGGCTCGATTTGGACAAAGGCGCGAACCTGCAAGAGTTCATCCAAAGGCTCTGAAACACAAACGCCCCTCCGGACAAGCCGGAAGGGCGTTCTATCAAGCCGATTTGGATTAGGGGCAGTCCGTTCCGAAGGCAGCGAGGAACACCAGCAAATCCGGGGTTCCCACTACACCGTCGTCGTTCAAATCACCCGGGCACGCATTGCCCAACTCAAAGGTGCACGAACCGTTTTCCACGTTTGCAGCCTCGTTGTAGTTCGATGCATCTACGTAGGTGCAGCCGAACACCAAGGCCGTAGCGCACGACCCGTCGTCTTCTGCAGCAAACGGATTGAACTCCAAGCTGAACGGATCCGTGCATCCGGCGCAGGCCGTGCAGGAATTGAAGCAAACGACATCCAACACCGAGTTCGCCGACACGTTGACCGTACGGTTACCGTACTGGGAAGCACATGCAGCGCCTCCGAAGTTCTCGTCACCGCCCCAGGCACCGCCGTTGATGTACTTGAACTCTTGAACGCCTTCTGTCAAGGCCAAGGTGATCCCATACACATCAAATCCCTGGTACGCCATCGGTGTGGCATTTGCCGTCCATCCCTGGAAGCCTCCAGCAAGATACACCCCAGCTGAGGATGCTGCCGTTGCCGCCATGTCTACACGGAAGGTCACCAGGTACTGGCACATGCCACTCGCGATCGTCGCATCTGCATTGTAATTCTGAGCTGCTTCATCCATACAACCCACTACGCCAGTGGGACAAGCTGAACAGCTGTTCCAGCACACTTCCGGAATGGTCGTCGACCCCGGAGTCACCGTCAAGGTCCGGTTCGTGTAGCCACCGATGGTCGATGTACACGCAGCACCTGGCGTAAAGTTCTCCTGCTGCGACCAGTTGTCCAAGGTAAACTTGTACTCGTAGGTGCCTGGCAAAAGCGTTGTGGAAAGCGTATAGACGCCGTCTCCATCACCATCGGTCAGCTGCCAGCAATCGCCGCACCATCCGTTGAACGTACCGCTCGCGTTCACAAATCCGAAGGTACCAACGTATCCGGCCATGTCCACTGA
>JBIKUM010000518.1:0-2619 GCA_044347585.1 Terrimicrobiaceae bacterium | reverse complement strand
ACGTAAACCCTCATTTTTCAAAAAACACGAACATGTTGAAACGATTATCGCATTGGCTGGCCGGAATTGGTTTGCTGGCATCCGTTGCCGCTGTAGCTCAGCCCACGGTGTACTGCGTACCCACCAGCACCATTGGAACGACCCAGAACGACTACATCGATGGTATTGCCTTGGGAACCATCAACAACCAAGCAACCGGTAGCGCCGCAGGAGCTTCCTACAACGACTACTCGGCACAGCAGACCGACATTGCTCGGGGGGCAACATTTCAGTTGATCATCACCGGCGGTCCAACCAACACCGATCGTTACGCAGCTTGGATTGATTACAACCGCGACACCTTGTTTACTGCTGCAGATGAGAAGCTGGGCGAGGTGGCTTCGGGAGGAGCCGGTGCTCCGGTGATCATCACCTTTACCGTGCCTACCACCGCCAATCTTGGGTTGGCTCGTTTGCGCATACGGGTAGCCCGCAACACCACCAACCTCGATCCGTGCACCAACTACACCAGGGGCGAAACGGAGGATTACACCGTAAACATTTTGGCTTCAGGTGGCGCAGCGCCCATTGCGGCCTTTTCTGCCAACCCCATCACCGTTTCGGTGGGCAGTCCGGTAAGCTTTACCGACAACACCACCAACAACCCCACCTCATGGAACTGGACCTTTGCAGGCGGCACACCTTCGAGCAGTTCGGTGCAGAACCCCACCGGTATTGTGTACAGCACCGTTGGTTGTTATGCCGTGACCCTTACGGCCACCAATGCCAGCGGATCCAACACCCTCACTCAAACGTGTTACATCATTGTAACCCCGGTTAACCCTTATTGTACCACCCTTCATCAGAACAACTGTACCGCTGCTGACAACATCAATGCGGTTACCATTTCGGGTACCACGCTCAGCAACGTCGGCACCGGTTGTGGCTCTTTAAGCGGCACCGCATACAGCAACTTCGCTGTTTCTTCGAATACCACCGCTACCTTGTATCAGGGTGGCCAGTATCAGATGAACGTCACCACTGCTGGAAGCAACATTCTTTCGATGTGGGTTGATTACGACCAAAACGGAACGCTTGATGCGACCGAATGGACCCAGATTACAACTGCTTCGGTTGCCAACTTGCAGTCATCTATCATGTTTCAGGTACCGGCCAATGCCACTGCCGGCCAGACGCGCATGCGCATCCGCAGCCGCAACCCGGCGGGTACCAACGGTTCGGTCGATGCCTGTTCGTTGTTTGGCACAGGTGAAACCGAAGATTACACCATCACCATTGCTCCGCCTCCTGCTGCAGCACCTGTAGCCAGCTTCTCTGTAAACAACACCGTAATCAACACCGGCGGCAGTGTGAACTTCACCGACCTCTCGGTAAACGTGCCTTCTGGCTGGAATTGGACATTTACAGGAGCTGCCACCCCCAGCAGCACCGTTCAGAATCCAACCAACATTGTGTACAATACCCCCGGTTGCTTTGCTGTTAAGTTGCGGGTTACCAACGCTTATGGAGTAGATTCATTAACCCAAACCTGCTACGTTACCGTGCAGACTCCTCAATACTGTACCAACCTCTACAGCGCAAACTGTACGGCTCAAAACAACCTAAATACCTTTGGCATTACAGGCACCACCCTCTCCAACGTCAACACAGGGTGCGGTGGCCTAACCGGTTTGGGCTACACCCTTTTTGGCGATACCGCCAATGCAACGGCTACCCTCAATAGGGGTACCACCTACACTTTTTTCCTTTCTCCAAACGGCAATGCTCGTGCGGGTATTTGGATTGACTACAACCAAAACGCCACCTTCGAAACCAATGAGTACATCGCCATTGGTGGCAACAACATACCAGGTGGTACTACTGCAACGGCCAGCCTTTCCATTCCGCTTTCTGCCAGCCTGGGTCAGGTTCGTATGCGGGTGCGCACGCGTACCATTGCTGGAGGGCCAGGGGGAACCACCCTCGGTTCAGGCGATGCTTGCACCGTGTGGACCGGAGGTGAAACAGAAGACTATGTGATTACCATTGCTCCTCAGATTCAGTTGCCTCCGGTAACCAACTGGATCGCAAGCAACGATACCATCACACCCGGAGCTGCTGTGAGTTTCACCGACCTTTCAACCCTGAATCCAACTTCTTGGTCGTGGACCTTTGCCGGGGGAACTCCTGCTACCAGCAACCAGCAGAATCCTCAAAACGTTGTGTTCAACACACCGGGTTGCAACAGCGTTACCCTAATCGCAACCAATGCCTTTGGTTCCGATACCCTTACCGTGCCTTGCGGTGTTTATGTTACTCCACCCCAGTATTGTTCCACCCTGCATCAAAACAACTGCTCGGCGGCAGACAACATCAATGCTGTGGTCATTCAAAACACCACCCTAAACAATACCAATTCAGGTTGTGGAGCTTTAACCGGCATCGGTTATACCAACTACCCGGTTACCGCCACCACCACTGCGGTATTGAACCGCGGTACTACTTACAACTTCAGCGTAACTTCTACTGCAGCCAATAAAATTTCGATTTGGATCGACTTCAACCAGAACACCCAATTCGAAATCAGCGAGTGGTTTCAGGTAGCCTCTCCGGCGGTTGCCAACATACCGGCCACTATTG
>JBIKUM010000382.1:0-2619 GCA_044347585.1 Terrimicrobiaceae bacterium | reverse complement strand
TGGCGTGGCATCGTCGTGGCGCCGATATGGGCGATCTCGAATGCCAGGCCCGGCTGGGGCGAGCGCTGCTGACCGGGGAAGGAATCGCCAAGGATGGCGCCCAGGCCGTGTTTTGGCTGAAGCGTGCCGCCGTGCGCGGAGACGCCTATGCGCAGCGGCTGCTAGGACTCGCCTACCTGTGGGGCGTCGATGTGGTGAAGAACATGCGTTTTGGGCGCAAGTGGCTGACGCGTGCGGCAGAGGGCGGTGATGCCGAAGCTGCCTGCGAACTGAGCAACTTGCTCAGCGTGGGGGATCATGCTGATGTGGCTACAGGTTTGCGCTGGCTGACCCAGGCGGCACATGCGGGGTCAAGCAAGGCACAGGCAATCCTTGGGTACAGCTACTGGCTTGGAAAAGGCGTCGAGCCCGATACGCATGCCGCCTACAAGTGGATCCATCTGTCGTCGTTGCAGGGTGATCCAAAAGGGCTTTACTTGCTCGGGCGCCTGTATCGGGCTGGCTTTGGTGTCGACACCGACTTCGCCAAGTCGGTCGAGTATTTCCAGCGCGCCGCCACTCGTGGCTATGCGACCGCACAGAGTTATCTGGGTTGGTGCTACATCAATGGCGAAGGCGTCGATCGCGATGTTGCCGAAGGCTCGCTCTGGCTCAGGCGGGCAGTTGAGCAAGGCGATGCAGTGGCTTGCCGCATGATCGGTCGCATGCTGCTCGATGGCATCGGCGTGATGCCGAATGCCGAAGAAGCGTCCGGATGGTTTCTCGATGCCGCCGAGAAAGGCGATGCCGACGGCCAACGCGAACTGGGGCTGCTCTATGCCGAGGGTCGCGGTTTGCAACGAAACCTCGACACGGCGCGGCAGTGGATGGAGAAAGCCGCCGCGCAAGGTGACGAGGAGGCGTTCGAATGGATAAAAATGGCCGATGCAGAATCCATTTCAACTCCTTCGCCGGCGCTCGTACCCGAACCTGCCTAAACACTGTGCTAGGAGAAATGCATGGATAGATACAAGCGAGTCTTTCAGATATTCAATGTACTGTGGAATGCTGCAATCCAGGAAGAGAAGTCCCCGGAAGCGTTCTGGGCCTGTTTGCCTGACTGGGCCAAGGAGTATCTTGGGGAGGAGTTGCGCTACTCCGAAGTGGGAAAGGAGGGCGACCGCCATTTCAACTCGATGCACCCGAACATGAAATACAGGAGTTTTCAGTGCCTTGCAGACGGTGACGACAGCTACGTTGTTGTGGCGTGGGACGACGGGGCAACACCACCGCTGCGTCACCTTCTCTTGACTCCGGACTTTGACAAACACATAGGATTTTTTATGCCTACACGTGCAATGCGAGAAGGTGCGGAAGACACCCCAAGTCTACCTAAGAGAGAAGTTGCCGATTGAGGTCGCAGGCAGCTCGTGGTTTTACGAGTGCCTGGCCGAACATGACAACGCGAGGGTGTGAGAGTTGCAGTGATTGTTGCAATCGTGGGTGGCGTGCGAATGACAAGTGACGGAATGCGCTATCGTTGGTCATTGGAAGATATCACTGGAGAGGTCAATGCCTGAGATTCGGTACATCAAACTTGGTGAGGGCGGAAAGTATGCGAAAGACTGCCTCTTGGGAGATCGAAATTCGCCGGAGGCCAGTTGCATTCGTTTGGGATATAGAACGCCCAACCACCCACAGATTCACGAACTCTGCTTGAAAGGCGACGAAGAAAGCTGGGCCAGAGTTCAAGAACACTGGAAGATGGTTCGATTGGCAGAAGGAGCTAACCCCAGAGCTGTGGCTGGAGTGGCCAGAAGAGATCGCAATCAAATATGCGATTTCTATTCGCTTCCCAGAGAAACTATCTGGTTTACTTTTTATCGCGGGCTACTGTGGTGGTGCAATGTAGAGGCTGACGTTGAAGTCCTTGAAGATCATACTCGGATCAGAAAAACGACGATCGAAGGATGGCGATCAACTGATCCCGGCGGTGTGCCACTTAGAATTGAGTCACTTGATGGCAGGCTGACTCAAAAGGCCTTTTTCAAGGGAACGATTTGCGGTATTGGTGACCGTCATGACTATCTACTTCGCAAGATCAAAGGTGAACAGGAGCCGGAGGTTGTCGACGCAAAGACGACTTTGGCAACACTTCATCACCATGTGAATAATCTCATTCGTGGGCTTTGGTGGCATGACTTCGAAACTCTTGTCGACCTGATATTTGCACGTGCCGGGTGGCAGCGGATTTCAGTCCTTGGCAAGAACGAAGAGGGCTATGACATGATCTTGGCTTCGCCGGTAAATGCACGACGGGTGCTGGTTCAGGTGAAGTCAAAGGCGACGATTGATGACTTGACCGAGTATCTTGAGTTCTTTGGATGTGCCGAAAGGGATGGGGTCAAAAACTACGACGAAATGTATTTCGTAGTGCACACTCCGGACAAACGACTATTAAGCCACCAACAAGGCAACGTCTATGTTGTGGGGCCGGACCGGCTTGCTGAGCTATGCATCAATTCAGGTTTGGTGCAATGGTTGATTGACAAGCGAAGCTGAGGACTGACGGGTTGTGAGTCACTCAAGCAGTTGCAGTCCAGTAATTTTCACCGGCGCCGGCATGTCCGCCGAAAGCGG
>JBIKUM010000508.1:0-2624 GCA_044347585.1 Terrimicrobiaceae bacterium | reverse complement strand
TCTTTTCTCTTTCCAGGAAACAAATAAAAAAGTAGGTAACAATGTAATTCCTGGTACTCTTGTTGCTGTAGATAATGCACCCCAAAAAGCTGCCCAAATATATTGTTTTTGATCAAAAGCTCGCAAAGCAGACGTAGTGCATAATAAAAACAAACCTTCAGTATAAATTACTGTACCATAAAGAGAATAGGGACACCATGCTAAAGCTGTTATTATCCACCTTGCAGCACTTTTCCCATAAAGTTCGTTTGCCCAAGAATAAAGTATAATTAGTGTTGCTAGAAATGCTAAGTTATTTACTAAATACTGGACACTTTAAAAGGTACACCAGTAATCATTAATAAACGACATAATAATGGAAATAAAGGAAAAAAAGCTACTGTAGGGGTTTCTCTTAATTCACTAGAAAAATCATAGCCATGAGTGACAATTTTTTCATACCAAACACTGTCCCATGCGTGGAATACATCCCAGCTGAAGGTAGCAATAACACCGTTTGATGCAACTGGGAATAAGGGAGCAATTATTAACATTGTAACAGCTATCAGAAGTCGGCTAGATAGCCACATTGAGATAGTAAAAAATAAACCTTTTCTCGACAAATATTCGTAATGTAACATGGAAATTACTCGCATATAATATTCTTAAAACTATCATTTAACCCAGCCATTTATCTTGACCATATTTAATCCACTGTTCTACTAACATAAAGGCAGAAATTAAACTCATAAATAGCAAAATTTTATATTTCATATTACCAGGAATACATAGATAAAAATATCCTAAACCTACGAAAAATAATGGAGTAGCAAATATATATCTACCTAAGCTTAGTAAACGGTCATAAGTAAAAAACATAACTAGTGAATGAGCAGTAACAAAGTAAATACAAAGCCAAAAAATATAGTTTACAGCTAACTTGTTTGTATACTCAGGAAGTTTGATTTGCGATAAATTGATTTTATATTTTATTGATTGAATCAAATTGTAAGCATATACTAATATTAATAAAGGTGGATATATATATAAGGCATTCCACCAAATTCTATATTTAGGCAAAAATATATACTTCTGATTTTTAGTATATTTGTAATATGTGAAAATCAAAGCTAAGATCAAAATTATAAAAGGTAAATAAAGACCTATAATATCAACTAAAGGAGACTTAGGAAATAAAAGTAATTCTAGATGAATGCCTAATTTCTTACCCCAAAGACTTTGGTCATCAAAAGGAGCAAAAAAATTACCTCTAGTCTGGAGACAAAAGCTACCATAGACAGCATAGCCTAGTAAAGATGCAACCCAAATAGTTACAGTTGTTTTAATTAATAGATAATATTTTTGTAGATTATTTAATAAGTTATTCCAAGAATATATCTTGATTCTCAACATTTCCAAACCAATAATAGTTATTAAAGTTAATGTGGTTGCAAAAAATATTTGAATTAATACAGGTCTGGTTAAACTCATCAAAAATGTAATGATGAATAAAAAACAAAGTTTGAGATTTTGATTGATTTTATTATTGGGTAAACAAAGCCAGATAAATAACGTACTCAATAAAGAAAAAATGCTTTCTGTATAACCAAGAACTCTAAATATTGCCATTGGGTTAACAGTATACGCTAACATGATCAAAAAAGCTAATCTTGTACGTTTAAAAGCTATTTTTACAACCCAAAATAGTAAGAAAATAATGTGCTGCTTGTTATATGTTGTGGGGATGAAAGAGGTTACGAATAAGAAATGGCCAAAGAGGATAAAATGCTGTACAACTGGGTTTTATAGCCATTTCCGAATAATGTAAAACATCCCAATAATAACTTTTATAAGGTAATTGAGGAGGAATTTCTCTAGTTATTTGGGTTGCAGAAAAGAATTTATGAAAAGCATCAGGATTGAATAGCATTCCTAGTGATGCACAAATAATAAATATACCAGAGATGGCTAATGGTAATATCCAATTAATGTTTTTTATATTTTTTTTTCTTAATAACATTTAATCGCACATCCCTTAGAAGTTAAATCAACTTATAATTAGTACATAATCTCACTACCACTGCAAATATAATCCCAATAAATAAATAACCGGGAATTGGCGATCGCAGATAGTTAAATATCCTATCAAACTTATGTCTAACTAATTTTAATAATCTATTGTTTGCGGTGATCATCATAAATCTTATATTTTAATATTATAACTTTTAGCCTGGGAAATTTTCCACTCATAGAAGTAAGGCATATATACCATAATCTACTTGGTAGAAATTTTACAGTGATAGCATATTAACAAATACCATACTTTGGTTGCATCAGAGATATAACCAGCGGAAACATTAGAAAATCAATATACAACCTATTTAAGCAATAACTATTACTAATATGTTAAACTGATATACATAGCTTTCTAATCAAACTAATCAAAAATATGCAACTCACCCAAAAGCAATATTACACCCCAGAGGAATATCTAGAATTAGAAGCAACTGCGGACTACAAAAGCGAATATATTGAAGGACAAATCATTCCGATGGCTGGTGCATCTATAAATCATAACCGCATTACAGGTAATTTTTACGCCGAGCTAAATTTTGCCTTTAGACAACAAGACAAATATGAAGTTT
>JBIKUM010000383.1:0-2626 GCA_044347585.1 Terrimicrobiaceae bacterium | reverse complement strand
CCTCGCGGAGTTCGTGGGGGTGTCACAGCGCACGATCCGGAACAGCCTTTTGAGGTTGGAACAGGCCGGGCTGCTGGAACGTACCGGGTTCGACGGCAGGAAACGCTACATGCGGTCACTCTTGCCGGGCAACGCGGCACCGGATGCCGGGCAACCCGGCAAAACGTGCCGGGCAGATAGGCAGCCCTTGCCGAAGAAAAAAACCAATGAAAAAACCAATGAAAAAACCGTCGTGATCCCGTGGGAATCACCGGAGTTTTTGGGGATGTGGGATACTTGGAAAGAAGACAGGCGCGGGCGGCGCATAAAGCCATACACCGCAACCGGCGAACAGGCCGCCCTGCATAAATTGTTCAATGAGTGCCACGGCGACGTGTCGGTGGCCGTCGCAACCATCCAAAACAGCATAGCAAATGGATATCAAGGACTTTTCCCTCCAAAACAAAAACCTGTCCAGCAAGGTATCGATCTGGACCGGCTCGCCCGGTGGACTGCTGGCTGATCCCCGGGCACAATTCACGCCCGATCGAGCACAGGCGGAGGGCACCAGTGTGTCGCGTATCAAACGCACTCCCGAATTGAAGGCGTGGTTGTTCGTGCGTGTTGCGGCCATGGTGCGCCGGGTGGACGCTGCCAAAACGCTGTCGCGGCAGGACGAAATCGAGGATTGCGTCGAAACGATCATTGAGATGTGCCCCACGCTCACGATCGAAGAATGCGAATTGGTGTTCCGCGACATCGAACGCGGCCGGATCAAACTGTACAACCGACTGAAGATACCGGAGGTGATCGATGCGTTGATTCAGTACGACGTGGACACGGCCACACCTATACGGGAGCGCAGACACCGGCCCGACTACGACCGCGACGCCCCCCGCATGTCGGCCGCGCGGCAAGAATTCCTTTCTTTGTCGGAAAGTGACATCCTAACCCTTGCACATGGCACTGAAACGAAAAACACGCGCGACAGCGAAAGCGGCTCTTGATCGGGAGTTCAGCCGGTACATACGGCTACGCGACAGCGACCCCACAGGTTGGGGGACCTGCATCACCTGTCAAGAGAGCGTTTTCTGGAAAGACGCCGACGCCGGGCATTTTGTGTCGCGCACCATCACCAACACCCGGTGGGATCCGCGCAACGTGAACATGCAGTGCAAAGGGTGCAACATGTCTCCCGGAGGCAGGCAATGGGAACACGGAAATGCGATAGACGCCAAATTCGGGGACGGCACGGCCGCGGAGTTGACGGCCAATTCCAGGTGCACGGTGAAGTTGTCGCAACGGGACATCGAAACACTCATCGGCGATTTGCGCCGTGTTGTCTTAGAACTTGAACTCACAAAGCAGATATAATATATGGTTCTCGGAGAACTACGACGGGCTGTTCAAGTTCGCCCGGCGCTACCATCGGTGCCCCACCGATTTGCTGCACACGGTGTACTTGCGCATTATAGACCTGCCGCACCTCGACCAGATCCTCGACGGCAAACCGTGGGGATATCACATCCTAGCCTTGCACCGGCAGGCCACCACGGGCGTGTTTGCCAAGGAGTACCGCGTGCTCGACTTGGCGGTGCCGGAGGTGCCCGACGTGGTGGATGTTGCGCCGGTGATACGGCGCGAAGAGGTCGCGCTGATTCTCTCGCGCCTCCCGTATTTCGACCGGACGCTATTTGAAATTAAATTGAGCGGGTACAACATGCACCAATTTGCCAAGGAATCCGGCATCAGTTGCCACACCATGTATTACTCATTGCGCAAAACCGCGCGCATCCTTAAAGAACACATCACATGTTCGTGAGTCGCACCCTTGCAGAGGGCCGTTTGACGATTTGCAAATCGTGCCCGCACAGTGTCATGAATTTGGGGGTCCGCACGTGCGGCCCGATCGGCCGCCCCACCCCGGTGGAGGGCGGTTCGCTCTGCGGTTGTGTCATGGAAATAAAAACCAAACTGCGCACGTCAAAGTGCCCGATCGGAAAATGGCGGGCCGAAGTGTCGGATGCCGACGTGGAAAAGGCGCAAGCGTTCCTCGCTACCAATCCCAGCCGCATCAAGCACAGCGAAGTGCGCGAGTTGTACCGGTTGCATGCAGAAATCACCGGCAAGAAGCACCCGGTCGCCGCGTGTTCGTCGTGTTTGGCCGACGTGATGCAGGAAATGCGCGTAGCGCTCAAGGAAGGCATCCGATGAGAGAGTGGTACGTGCTTGCAGATCTGAAAGATCACCCCGCCAACCCGCGAAACTATGGCGCCGCGGAGATTGCGCGCATGGCGGAGAGCCTGCGCAAGTTCCCGGAGATGTACGCAGCGCGCCCCATTGTAATCAACAAGGGCCTGTGGATCCTTGGTGGGCATCTGCGCGCCAAAGCGCTGGCCACACTCGACGGCTACCGGGAGCCCATGCGAGGCCGGTATGTGGAGTGCGAAATGGTGGATTGGCCCGAAGAGAAACAACTCGAATTCCTCATACGCGACAACAGCCACATCGGCCGGTGGGATTACGACACGCTGGCGAACGTTTTCCCCACGGAGGCCGTGCTGGAGTGGGGCGTGGTGTTGCGTGAACTAGACGAAAAATGCCCAACATGTCAGAAACCGTACTAACCAAAAAGGAGCAGATGCTC
>JBIKUM010000384.1:0-2631 GCA_044347585.1 Terrimicrobiaceae bacterium | reverse complement strand
GGCGAATCAATGAAGAACATCGTGCGGGCGTCCGCAGTCCAGCCGAGGCCGTTGGCGATGGTCAGGCGGTCGAGGACACGGCTGAGTTTATTGCCATCAAGCCGGTAAAGCGCCCCGGCACCCTCGACCGAGCCATCGTTTGACATCGTGCCGATCCAGAAGCGTCCCGCCGGATCGAGCTTTCCGTCATTGGCCCGGTTGGCGGGAAGGTCAGGTTCGATCTGGCAGACGGTGGCCGTAACGGCACCCGGGTTCCAATCCACCCACGCCATGCGTTTGGCAAACGCCACCAAAAGTCGTCCGTCGCCATGCGGAGCCGCAGCACAGACGGGCTCGTCAAAGGGGCGGGTCTCGACGGCGCGAGTGGCCGGGTGAAAGGAATGCAGTTTGCCCCCGGTGAGATCCACCCAGAGCAAACGCTCGTGGACAGAGTCCCAGACCGGTCCTTCCCCGTGCTCCGCAGGAAGCTCCACCGCCAGCCGTGCGAACCCTGACGTCATTTCGGCAGGGTATTGGCCAGGGCCAGCACAATGGCTGCGACCAGAAGGAGGGCGATGGCGAGATAGATCAGGGATCGGGCCTTGGACGGAGCCCCTTTCCATTCCCCCGAAACAAAGCCGAGGATCTGACCACCGACAATCTGCATGCCTTGCGACATGCCGAAACCGACGGAGGCACCGAGGACGCCGAGGGCCAGCATCCCCTGCCCCATGAGCAAAACGCCCGTGAAAAACTGGATACCGATCAGGGCCGAGACCAGCACCTGGCCTGGGTACTTGGCAAATCGGCCCCAGGAGCCCTCGCGGGCGATCAGGATCGCCGGGTAAACAACGTTGACCAACATGCCGGCCAGCAGGGCGATGGCCCAGACCGACGCATTGGCCGCAACCGGGCTGGCTCCTTGGGCGGTGACCGCGCGGACAATTTCGTCCTGGCTGAAGATGAAGGTGAAGCTGATCCCCGCCGCAAGAATCCCGCAGATTGTGATGATGAGCATATTGGTGGCATAACTCCCTTGGGGTGCGGCTGAGGCCACCAGGACGGATTCGCGCAAACGGCCTGAACGTGCGCAGAGCACAACACCGACAAGCATGATCACCACACCAAGAAGAACCACCGCGCCGGGCATGCTGACAATGGACGGTGCACCGGCGAAGAGACCACTTCCTTTGAGAATCATCGGCAGGGTGACGCCGAGAGACGCGCCAATGCCAGTCAGAATCGCCATGCTCAAGCTAGCCCCGATCCGAGTCACCGAGATGCCGAAAAGCACATTGGCAATGCCCCACGCCAGCGAGAAAAGGTTGGCCTTCAAGAGCGTGCCCAGCGGAACTTCGGCATACGCGGCAAAGAGGTTGGGGACGCCCAGCAGGGCGATCGACCAGGGAGCAAACAGCAACCCGGCCACCATTCCAGATAGCCACATGTGACCAAAAGAAAGGTTGGGACAAACTTTCATCGGCCAGCTCATCGATCCGATGAGGAGTCCGGCCGAAACAACAAGGAGAATTCCAGTTAGGGTCTCCATAATTTTATCCTTTGATGTTAGCGATGTTTTTCGATGCGTAGGGCTCGCGGCTGATCAGCAGGCTGGTCATGCCGAGATCCGCGAAGATGTTGGCTCCCGTGATGCAGGAAGAATCATTCGAGAGGAGGAAGACGCAGCATTTAGCCACTTCGAGCGGCGTGATGAGACGTTGCCCGGGAATGTTGGCCTTCCAATAATCGAGGCATTCCTTTTCACTCGGTGCGGCCGCCACGATGTCTTTCCAAATTTCCGTCTCGCATAGTCCCGGGGAGAGAATGTTCACGCGGATGCCGAAGGCGGCCAACTCCACCGCCGCCGCTTTGCTGAAGCCCACCACGCCGCATTTCGCGGCGTCGTAAGGGGCGGCGCCGGCCAACGAAGCGTGGGTGTGCACGCTGGCAATCTGCACAATCGATCCTCCATGACCGGCACGATGCATCTGGCGGGCGCACAATTGGGTCAGGCGAAAAGCGCCGTTGAGGTCGACATCCAACACCCGTTGCCATTCACGCGGATCGATTTCGAGAAACGGCTTCACGTAGTTGATCCCTGCGTTGTTGATCAACCCGTCGATACTTCCGAACACCTCGAGAGTTTTCGTGACCAAGGCTTCCAACTCTTCCGGACGAGCCATGTCGGCCTGCATCGGTTCGACGCGTCCACCCGCGTCTCGGATCTTGCCCGCCACAGCTTGAAGCTCACCAAGAGACCGCGCCGTGATCACAACCCGGGCGCCCTCCCGGGCGCACTCCTCCGCCATGGACACACCGAGACCTTTGCTGGCTCCGGTGATGATGATGGTTTTGTTTTGCAGTTTCATGGGCAGGGATGGGTTCAGGTTGGTAAAAATTCGGAGAGCCATCCGGCGTACGCGGCATTGTCCAGCAGCATCAGCCGCGTGACGGCAGTCTCCGCGAAGCGCTGCGGGCCGGTGCCGCAAAAAATGGCGGGAGTGCGGTGCTCCAGCTCGCCGAAAGGACCGAAGGCACCGTCGTCGCAGTAGAACTGGAAGACGTCCCCCTGCGTATCGAGGGCGTGGAGCGGGGCATCGCAATAGCGCAAACCGGGATCGACCAGGCAGGAACGGGCAAGAACGAGGGTGC
>JBIKUM010000546.1:0-2633 GCA_044347585.1 Terrimicrobiaceae bacterium | reverse complement strand
TTCAGTTGGACGGAGCATGTCTTCATTCACATTGCAATACTCCAGGGAAAGCTCCGCTCCGGAGACGAGGTCGCACGACTCGCAGACTCAGACTGGAAGGCCAAGTTCAAGGCTGCGCTGGATGTGACCGTGCCCGAGACCAAGGCTCACTACGACGCATTGCTTGACCTTCGTGCTCAGGTTCGGAACTTCATGGCACATGGCGCGTTTGGTAAGCGAGGCGAAGCCTTTACTTTTCATTCGGGTGCAGGCGCTGTGCCCGTGATACTTACAGACGACCAGCGCCACAAGTTCAGCCTAACGGGTCGAGTTGCATTCGATGAGAAGTCGGCTATTTCCGACATCGAGTCGTTCTTGCAGCACCTTTGGTCAGGTGCGCGAGCCCCGGCGCGGGTCTACGTCTTCAGCGGTCTGCCCGGCGTCCTGACCTACGCAACTGACGGAACATACGAAGGCGCGCTACGTTCAGAGGAAGCAATGACCGGGTTTGTCAACCACCTCAGCGGCGCGTTTGACCGCGCTGCGGACATGGACTGGTAGGCATACATGCCGACATCCGGGTGACGGCTAACCCCTCGCTCAAGCGGAGCGCCAACGGCAGGGCGCCCGCTTAGCTCGAACGTTAACGCGCAAAATGGCGTCCATGGTAATCTACATCCCATGAACCAAATTTCTGTTGCCGATATTTTGGAACTGCCTGTGCAGGAGCGCATTCAGCTCGTTGAGGTTATTTGGGAAAGCATTGCCGCCTTCCCTAATGCCATCGAGGTTTCACCCGAGCTAAAGACCGAGCTCGAAGCGCGTTTGGCCGACTTTGAGCGAAACCCAGAGGCCGGTTATTCCTGGGATCAAGTAAAGGCACATTTAAAAAGCGGCTCGTGGCGTACCGCTTGAAGTTTTCCGGTCGAGCCGTTCGCGAAATTGGCGAAGCGTTCGATTGGTATGAGGAACAAAGCAAAGGGCTGGGCTCTGAATTTGAGTTGGCTTTTGAACTTCAGCTTAAGCGCCTTGAGCAGGTTCCGCTTTTGTACACAGAAATTCTTTCGGGCGTACGCCGCACACTCTTGCCACGGTTTCCTTATGGTGTCTTTTACACGGTCAAGAATGATTTGGTTCACGTGCTGGCAGTCATTCACAATGCGCGGAATCCTCGGCGGTGGCCGAATGAACGTGCCCGTTAACTGGTCATTCCACCGGACGCTTTGCGTCGGTGAATTTCAACGTTGAAAGCACTATGGATAAGGACTGCCAACGGCTATTCTTCGGCAGCAAGAGGCCAGCGACGACGCATTGTTTTGATTTCGCCCGCCGGTCGCTTCGGGGGGCAGAGATACAGATCCGGCGCATTTGGGATCGTCCGGGGATGTCCGCTGAAGATCCACAGTTCATTGCTGCCGTACAAGATGCGTTGATCGACGTGCATTTCTACTTCATTGGCCTGAGGAACCTGTATCGGTTTTTGCATAAGATCGTTCAAGATCCGCTATTCGTTCACTTGGAACCGGAGTTGCAAGTCCTAAACAACACTTGGTTCAAGCACTATGCGAAAGGCAGGGAGGCTTTCGAGCATATCGATCAACGTCTGCCTGGAGAAAGACATGAAGACCAACTTGTGGAGATCACGGAGAACGGAGCCTCTCGAAAAGTGCACTATGGTCTCAGCATGCGGAGCGGCGTGTTCACGCACTCTGATCTGACGTTTGACATTTCGAAGGAAACGTTCCAGCGTCTCCGAGAAGACGTCATCGCCTTCTTGGCCAAAATCGTGGAATGTTGTCCTCCGAACCCCATGGAGCAAATCCGTGCTGTCTAACCCTAAATTCGAGCGGACCTGCGCGAAAGGCCGGGCGGGCCGCTCACTTCCACGTTAGACATCGCGAACCGCTATCTGGCTATGTACTATTGCCTCTACTACTGGATCATCGCGCCGCTTCGAGGCGGAATTGTGGATTCTCCAGAGCGAAATCCGGCCTTTGCTATACCGGTCCAGGCGCCGGACCAAAAGACATATGAACTAAGCCTCTACTGCGATAAACAGGGCAATCCGGAATTTGCACGCTGTCGAATTCCCGATCTAGAGACTGAGGCAATTCCGGACGCCACGCTCCCACTGCTGCAGTCGCTGAAGGAGCACCTATTGTCAATACTGCGCTTGACTTACAGACCTGACACTATGCTCGCCATGCCGGGTACGGCATGGGCGTTCATCGAGAACGGGAAGCCTGCAGAGCTGAGTCTCCTGATTGATGAGTTCGGGAGCACTTTGTACGAGTCGGAACGGACGAAGAATCTGTTCATACAGTCCTTCGAGCTCCGCGAGCTCATGCGGCTGTATGTTGACGGCGTTGATGAGCGGGTCCCACTTCAGTTCCGATTCCTTTCCCTGTACAAGTTGTTGGAGCTACGCTACCGCAAGCATGGACAATGGAACAAGAAAGCTCTGGCCGACCTGCTGACCTCCTACGCAAAGGCATTCAAGGATCAAGGGGTTCGTGGGGAACCGGCAGCCATTCTGCACGAGCTCCGCGACAAGTGCGCTCATATAAAGACTGGGTCCAAAGGCAAGCGCGAGGTACTTGGAGTTACTCACCTCAACCTAGCCGAAGTCGCACGAGTCAAACGCATACTGCCTG
>JBIKUM010000496.1:0-2635 GCA_044347585.1 Terrimicrobiaceae bacterium | reverse complement strand
GCCGCGGCTGCGGATGGGCGACTACGAAGTGCAGCGGTCAGAGGCGGGGTTTTCCAGCATCCGCCAATGCAGTTCCGGCGAGGTCATGCATTCCGTCAGCAATCCGGTCGAGGAATCGCGCCGGCTCTATGTGGAGCAGTCCGGGCTGGATGCGCGTCTGCGTCTTCCGGAGGCGCCGGAACTGGTGGTGTGGGATGTCGGACTGGGCGCTGCAACCAATGCGATGGCGGCGGTGCGCTGCTGGGAAGCCACGCAGGCCGACGGACAGCCGGTCCGGCCGCTACGGATTGTCAGCTTTGAGCGCGACCTCGATTCGCTGCGACTGGCCATTCGCCATTCAGCCCGTTTTCCGCACCTGCACCATGCGGCGCCGAGCGCCATTCTTCAGCACGCCTGCTGGGCGCATGGCACGGGAGGACTGCGCTGGACATTGCTGGCCGGTGATTTCTGCGAGCACCTGGCGTCGGCACCCCGTCCCGATCTGATTTACTACGACCCGTTCTCCTACAAGACCGACGGTCCGCTCTGGACGGCCGCGATGATGGCGCGCATCTTTCAGGCCTCGGCTCCCGGCGAAACCGCGCTCTTCACCTACACCACCTCCACCGCCATTCGCGCGGCGCTGCTGGCTGCGGGTTTCTATGTGGCGCGCGGCGCGCCCACGGGACCCAAGACCGAAACGACGGTGGCGTACACACACCCGTCCTGCCTGTCCGTGGCCGGGGTTGCGGCTGCGCCGCTGCTGGATCGTCAGTGGTTGGATCGATGGGATCGCAGCGGCGCCCGTTATCCAGCCGACGTCGCGCCGGACGCGCAGGGCGATTTTGCCCGGCAAATCTGCGCCCACCCGCAGTTCACCGGCCAGACGTAACGTCAGCGATCATACCGGGGCGCGTCAGCGCCATCGACCTCCATCGCTTGGTTGGCATCCGATATTGCCCGCATATCAGGATGTTTAGTCTGGCTCAGGCATTCAACTGAATGGCCATCAAATTCTGCGAGGTTGTACAATCTGACAAATGAAGCGAGATCATTTGGCGGCATATAGTCTTGAAAATTGGCTAACACACACATGTTGATGCAAAAATGGAATGAACTGTTATACCATTTCCCGTTTGACCCCTTGGCCAGGAAAATGTCGCGAACAAGAATGGGGGACTCTTTGTAGCAATGGTTTTTATAGACCAACCAGTCACCATTCTTCATCAAAATCATGTGCTTGCTAAGCCACTGCTCGGACGGCCGGCAATCTCGAACATCCTTGCTTCGTAGGGTTTGAATTTCCTGCTCCACCCATACAGCATTGGTAGCATAATTGCTGATCTCAGGAATGGCGGACTCTTTCCATTTGTACCGAGCATACTTCAGATACCCGCTACAGGTCGCAAATGCCACGACGATGAGTGCCAAGATCAAGCCTAATCGGATAATACAGCCTTTGTTTATAGTCTTCATATTCTCTTCCAACGTTCCGGCTCTGCCGCGGCGGGTCCTGCCACAAATCACCTGCCCACCAAGGCCAGCCGACGGCAGCAGCCGGTGGTTCGCGGTGAATCATCTCGCTAAAAGAGCACGCCAAAAACATAACCGATCAACAGATTACGAAGCAATCAAAAGCCAAAACAGACCTTATGTCGTGCAAGTTTTCTCGCGCAGAGGCGCGGAGGCGCGGAGGCAACATCAAAATTCTCCTCTGCGCCTCCGCGCCTCTGCGCGAGAAATAAAGAGGCAACCTTCGGCTTTCTTTCTGGTTTGGTGTTGGAATGATGCTTGCCGCTTTCGACAGCCATCGTGAACCGTTCTGTTGTTCTGTTTGTCTGGCGCGAACGACGGCGGTGAACTTCGCCGCCTTAGCGGCGTAGTGTTCCACCGTCATGTTCTGTTTCCATTTCGATCTGCATCGCAATCGCTTGCATTCCCATATACTGACTGATGTCGAGGCCCCATTCGCGCAGGTCAATCATTTCGGCAACTGGAAAGTGGTTGGTTGAAACGCCTTGAGCCGGGCGTGCACCTGCAAAGAGAAGGAGGCTACTGAGATCAACACGCCCAACGTGAGACCGGACCGGATCGTTTCCGCACCAATGCCAGACCTTGATGAGACCGACGACGTGTCCTTGCTGGTCGATTTCCACGCCACGCTTAACCGCCTCTTGAAGGACAGGTAGATTCGTGAAAACCTCTGACACGTAGGGAATCTTCACGATTGAGCCGTCCGCCAAGATCAAACCCTGCATCGAGACTGCCTGAACCTCTTTCGGATCTAGAAGAACTTCAATGCGACCAGTCCTGCGAAAAAGGTGCGGCCCTCCCGGAAGGACGAACGGCAGAAGACATGCGATTCCGACGCCAACCAAGAGGGTGAGGAAGAGGATCACGAGAACTCTATGTATTGTCGTCTTCATCTTTTCAAACAGATTGAGGATTAAAATTAGCAGGGAGAGAACCCGCGTTCACACCGGCTATGAATCCACACCTTTGTTGACCGTTAAGAGGGTGCCACGGTACCATGATCTTTGCTAGGGTTCAAACCAAATTTCCATTCCTGATTTCCTGATTTCAAATCCCGCGCCAAGCCCGGAAGCCGGCTAAGCGGCGCAGTTCGTTATCATTTGGGAATCAGGAAAGCAGGAAA
>JBIKUM010000385.1:0-2636 GCA_044347585.1 Terrimicrobiaceae bacterium | reverse complement strand
CACGTAGAGGCTGATGCCGAGAAAGACCAGCCAGACGGCGCACAGCATGTAGCCGCCGCCGTAGAAGAACATCGCGAAGGTGGTCAGCGTGGCCAGCCCCATCATCAGCCAGAGCACCTTGAGGACCTGGCGATGAATCAATGACCAGGCCTCGTCGCGCGTGGCCTTGATTTTTCGTGTCCAGTACCAGTCGACCGCCGCGATCGAGACGAGGACGACGATCAGCAACGCCAGCCAGGCCAGCGCGCGCTCGGTCAGGTTGGGGAACTGGGCCGGGGTCAGGATCAACTCCGAGATCGCGAACAGCAGGCCGGCCGGAATGCCCCAGAGCAGCAACGTATGGCGTTCGATGCGCAGGTTGCGATGGCCGGCGGCGAGCATGGCGTGGATGGCATCAAGTTGTCGGGCGGGAGCGGTCATGGCATTCCGTTTGGGTAACTCTGTGAACCAGAGTCTATAACTCTGATTTGCAGAGTGTCAACGGAATTATGCGATCGTGTTTAGTGCGTGTTCGCCGTAAGCGAGGCAGCCCCGCCGGTTACTGCGAACACGCTCGGGTCGTGGCGCTGGCCCAGGCCGGCGTGGAGCCGGCATCAACGACTCTATCGCCAGGCGCTGAATCAGGACACGCTGTTTTCGCGCGTGCTGAAGTGCCCGGCAGGGGCGGCAGTCTTCGATCTTCTGCTGCAGACAAGGCCAGCAAGCGCGGCGCCGAGGAGCAGCAGGCTGGCCGGTTCGGGAATCGGGGTCGGGGTACAGAGCTGGATCGCTGAGTCAGCACCGAATCCCGTCAGTGATTCGTTGAGATTCGCCAACGGGACCATGTTTTGAAAACGGGCGAAGGCAATGCTGGCGAATACCGGGCCCGTCGAGAAATTGCGGCATGTCGCCGAGCTCGCCTGCTGCTCCCACCACATTGTCCCGATTTGATTGCTCCCTGCCAAATCGTCGAATAGCGAGAGTCTTGCCACCAGAAAGTCGCTGCTCTCCCCGTCGAAATCGACGCTTCCCAAAGCGACCTTGGGTACTACCGGCAGGCCACCGAGCGTCCAATGGGATTCCGAGATGCCGACCTCGATATTTTCTGGATTTTCAGCAGTTGATGAATTTTCGAAGACAAAGAAGCGGAAACAATGAGATTGCCCGGGGGTCACGGAAAATTCATCGTAAGTTAGCCCGACCTTTTTGCTGCCGTCGTTTTCGGCCGTAAACAAGCCTTCGACGGACATGTCCTTTGGCGAGACCAGGGTTATGTGAAAGTCATTTGCTACGCTACTGGTGGTGTTCTCAATGCAGGTATTGACCTGTAATCCGTAGGCTGGTTGCATGCCAGCGACTGCAAAAGCCAGCAATATGCTGCCGAGAGCGGCTGCTCTTTTGATTGTGCTTTTCATCGCTACTCCCGCTTGGGCAATTGGGTGGAAGTCTTCGTTATTTACAGCCGGATTCAAACGCGATTGCGCCTTTTGCTCCAGCCAGAAAGCACTAAGCCGATGGCCAGCAGCGCCAGGCTGGTCGGTTCGGGAATCAATTCGACCCGTTCCACGCTGGACGAGGGAATCCAGGTCGTTCCATTGTCGAGCGAAAGCTCGGTGAAGATATCGAAGAAGCTGTCGATCCGGTACGTTCCACCTCCCAGATCGGTGATCGTGGTTTCGCCCAGTGAAGCCAGCGTCGGGCTTTCACGCACCATGATCCCGCCTCCTGTCAGATCAAGCTGCAGCATCTCGGTCAGGAACGTGCCCGTGGCATTTCCAATCTTCCCGAATACGATCGTTTCCACGGAACCGGTCAGTTCCACCATGCCCTGCGGAATGCCATTGACGCTGAGTTTGCCGGTCACCGTCGAATCGAAAATCTCGCGCTCATCAAGCCCCAGCGGTAGGCGAATGATGTTGGTGAAGCCGAAATGCAAGATATCGGAAATCTCGATAACCAGCGGCCCCGGCAGGGCGTATGTGACTTTCGAGGTGAAATATCCGCCCTTGTTCGGCGGCAGGCTGGGGTCTGTCGTGAGGATGCTGGCCGATGCCGTACCGCACAGTGCCAGCGAAGTGGCAAGGATGCCGGTAAAACTGGTACCGATCACCAGCGCCACGCTCGCTACCAAATGCCTGAACGAACGGCATATCGTTTTGTATTGGCCTGGAATCATGTCGTCACCTCTGGAAAGATTGGGCCAGGCACCAATAGCGGCGTCCTGGCGGCGGCGCTGGTTTGGGCAATGGGAAAACCCAATTCCCTTTAGCCAAGATGCGCCATCGGTGAGAAGGTCACGATTCAAAACTAGTTCTGTTCCGAACCGTTCGTGGTGAGCAAGCAAGCGCTTCCGCTGTTCGAACGATGACGCATAGATCGTGCCGTCACTATATAGATCGTTGATATGCCTTTGTTGTGGCAAAAAGCATGACGCCTTTGTGAATCAGAATTGGGTGTAAATGTAAAATTTTTCGACAGTTTTTGGGTTGAGAACCGCTCGGTCCACGGTTGATGGCCACCGCCTGGAATGCGGCGGATTTCGGCTCAAAGCCGACTCGCTGACCAATCAAGCAACGAACCATCGCTTTTGCCCATGGTCATATTCATTGAGTGAAATTGCTCCTGGGTCATTGGTTCGGCCAAGCGGTATCAATGTT
>JBIKUM010000483.1:0-2636 GCA_044347585.1 Terrimicrobiaceae bacterium | reverse complement strand
CTCTCGCCGGTGCAGCAGGCGCGCACGGAGCTCGAGCGCTTTATCCGCACTTATCCGCGTTCGCGCTTTGCCACAGAGGCCCTGGCCCTGCGGGATCGCTGTATTGAGCTGCAGTTTGCCCATACCAGCTACGTGATCGACTTCTATGCCCAGCGCAAGCAGTGGATTGGCGTGGTATTTCGCCTCCACCGGGCCCTGCAGGCGTATCCGACCCGCGCGCACACCCCGGCAAACTACCGGCTACTGGCCGACGCCTATGCCGAGCTGCACTGGCGCTCCCGCGCTGTGGAGCTGTGGCAGGCCATGGCGCAGCGCTGGCCCAAGGGCACAGAAGCGGCCGAGGCGCCGGCAAAAATCCGCAGTCTGCAGCAGCAGATAGAAGAGGCCACGGCCCGCGGAGAGCCAGGGGCCATGCCCGCAGAGGTGCCGCCCACCGCTCAGATCAAGCCTGAGAAGGTCGGCGACGCAGAAGACGCTTAGTCCTAGGACGGGCGCAAGAGACGCAGATCCGCGAGGATCGGCAAGGGTCGCCGAGAGGTTCGGCACCCACAACCCAGGGACCCGCCGCGAGTCGGTGGAGGTCCCACCCGGACGCCCTGGTTTGTCCAGCGGCGATGCGAGGATACCGTGAGCCACATCAAGCAGAAGATCGTCAAGCACAAGGGTGGAAACAGCAAGAAGGGCACCGCGCAGGTCAACCCCGCGACCCCCAAGCAGATTGTCGCCAAGAAGTTTGGCACCAAAGACACCCTGGTCGACGCCATCCTGGGCATGTACGACGCCCCCGAGGGCTCGCGCGGCAAGCTCAAGCAGTGCTCCAACAGCACGCTCATGTCGCACCACCACAACACCCAGCGCTTGGTCAAGCAGTTCGGCACGCGCCAGGGCGCTATCGACGCGATCCTCAAGGTGATCTACCCCAAGGACAACGCGCCGGACAGCGTCAAGGCCAAGTACGCCGCCTACTCGCCGTGGCGCCTCATGGACCTCGCTCGCCAGCACGTCGGTAACTAGCTTTACGCTCACGATATCCCGGAGGCCCCATGCGTCGCTACCTTGCCTGTCTTTCGATTGCGGTGGTTGCGGCCGCGGGGCCTCTGGGATGTTCTGAAGAGGCTGCGGGCACCTCCGCAGTGCAGGACGCGAGCGCTGGCGTCGATGGCAGCGCCGATAGCCTAGCCGGCGACGGCACTTCAGGCGATGCGGCCTCCGGCGACTCTGGCGGGGACGCTTCCGCCAACCCCCAGGACACCAGCGCCGACGACACCGCCCTGACCGACACCGCCGGAGCTGACGCCGCCGACGTCGACTGGTCGGACCTGCTGGATCCTGAAGACACCGCCGCCCCTGACACGACGGTAGGCGACACCAGCGACCCGGTCGGCCCCGTTGGCCAGCTCTACGCAGAGACGCCCGACGAGCTGTACCGCCTGGACCTCACCACCAAGGCCTTCACCAAGGTCGGCAAGTTCACGTTCAACAAGAACCCCGGTGAAGTAACGGATATCGCGCTCGATCAGGGCGGCGCTCTCTACGCGATCACCAACGACGATCTGTTCACGTGCGCGGTAGAAACCGCCAAATGCACCTGGTTGGCGCCCCTGCCGGAGATCTTCAACGGCATGACCTTTGTCCCCAAGGGCACGGTGAGCGCCACTGCCGACACCCTCATCGGCATTTCGCAAGACGGCGACTGGACGCAGATCACCATCACGGGCAACAAGGTTTCCCTCAAGAAACTGGGCACGTATGGCAATGGCTGGCTCAGCTCCGGCGACGCTTTCTCGGTCGAGGGCATCGGCACCTACGCCACCCTCAAGGGCAAGGGCGCGAGCGACTCCCTCGCCAGCATCGACCCCAAGAACGGCAAGATCCTCAAGGTGATCGGCGAAACCGGCGCTAAGGGCCTCTACGGTCTCGCCTGGTGGTCAGGGGTGTTCTACGGCTTCTCGTCGGACGGCAATGTCTACGTTCTGGATGTCGTGACCGGAAAAGCCAGCGTTGTCAGCGGCATCCAGGCCCCCAAGGGCATCAAGTGGTGGGGCGCCGGCGTCTCAACCCGCGCGGCTGGCAAGGTCAACTAAGGGCCTGCAGAAATCTGGTCGATTTTCCCCGGTTCCATTTGCCTGCTGGGTGGTTCGCAATTGCGCGCCCCCTATCGGGTTTACCTCGCGCGAGCGCTTGTCGAGCCAGCTTTACACGCCTCCTGAGCGCTGCCGTTAGCGGCCTTTGGAGCGACATGTTTGCGCTTCGATCGCCGTGAACCCTCGACACATTCTGAGCTACGGCGCATAGCGGACGCGACAATCCCCTGATGCCCTCCCTGCCATCGCGCACAGCAGAGTTCGCGCTAGCGGACGCACTCTTCCGCGTCTAGCTTAGCGGACAAAGCGATCGCCTGATGCGCGGCGCTGGCTCGCATCAAGCGGACGGCTCACGGAACTGGAACTGCAATTCGCCGGCCCGAGCCTACTGGATGAACACCCCAATGTTGTCCATGCCAAAGGACTCATTGGTCGGGCCTTCATTGAGCGTAGAGCCAAACATCAGCAGGGCGTCCGCGGCAGTGTGCGGCACTTGCGCGCCGATGCCAGCGGCGGGATCCGGGTAGATCTGCTCCCCGCACATCTGCGGCT
>JBIKUM010000073.1:0-10401 GCA_044347585.1 Terrimicrobiaceae bacterium | reverse complement strand
CTCGCCGCTTCCGGTGCCGCGCGTGTGGCAGGCGCGGTGAAAGGCGATGCGGGCCGGAAATCGACCGGGCCATTTTTCAATACCGAGGCCATTCACGAGAAAATCGGCAAGCTCCCAAGTGCGGTTGGCGAGTTTTTGCACGGTCGGGAGGTCTTTTTCCTTCTCGAACTCGAGTGGGGCGCCGTGGAAGAGCATCGCAGCGCAGGAACCGGATGGCACGATGACCGGCTTGTCGCCCTCGAAGACTCGCGTTGTGTGGCGCATGACCTCGCGCGAGGCCGGCCAGTCACCGCAATTGAAGGCTGGCTGACCGCAGCAGGTCTGGTTCTCCGGGAACTCAACTTCGCAGCCGGCGTGTTCGAGCACTTCGACGGTTGCTTTTGCTACATCGTCGAAAAAGGCGTCGCAGAGGCAGGTGGCCATAAGCTGAACGGTGCGACCTTTGGGGCGGGAGGGGCTTTGTGTCATGAAAGTGCGGATTGAATTTGGAGGAAACGCTGGACCTTCTCAGACCATGTTACGCTGTGAACAGGCTCGTGGATTTGAGGATTGCAGGAATTACGCAAAATTTCGCGTCCCTCGGAGAGGGATTTGATCTCTCCGGTGGCGATGAGCTGGGCGATGATGTTGCCTGAAGCCGTAGCCTCGACGGGACCTGCCTCCACGCGGAGGCCAGTGGCATCGGCGGTCATCTGGTTGAGCAAGGCGTTGCGGCAGCCTCCACCGACGACTTGCAGGGTGTCGGGAAGATCCGGGATCATGCTCTTCAACCGATGGATCATGAGGCTGTATTTGACGGCGAGGCTCTCGAGAATGATGCGAATCATTTCAGCCTTGGTTGTGGGAGCCGGTTGGTTGGTTTTTTTGATCCAGTCCAGAATCGCTTTGGGCATATCGCAGGGTTTGCCAAATTCCGGCGCATCGGGGTCGATCAATGCGGCTGCTTGGGTGTTCCGAGCCATCTCAACCATTTCGCCATACTCCATGGCGCTGCCTTCCTCGGCCCAAACGCGGCGACACTCCTGGAGGAGCCACATACCCGAGATATTTGTCAGAAAGCGAGTGGTGCCTTCGAGGCCTTGCTCGTTTGAGAATTTCGCATCGAAGGCGGCTTGGTGCAGGACTGGAGCGGGGAGTTCGATTCCCAAAAGCGACCAGGTGCCGGAGCTTAAAAAGAGGGGATTCGAGCGCGATGGCACGCCGGCTACAGCCGACGCCGTGTCGTGGCTTCCGCAAGTGGAGACTTTGACGCCTCGCAGACCAGTAGCGGATGCGAGCGCCTCGGTGAGTTCGCCAAGGATGACGCCCGGTTCGGTGACTTTTCCCAAAATGCGAGCAGGAATTCCCAGCATCTTGGCCAACTCGACATCCCATTCAGCCGTGCCCGCACGGAGGAGTCCCGAAGTGCTGGCGATAGTCCGCTCGATCGCACGCACGCCACAAAGCCGATAATTTAGGTAATCCGGCATGAAAAGAAGGCTCTGCGCTTGTTTCAATGCCTGCGGCGTGAGCCTGGACTCCGCCATGAGCTGGTAGATCGTATTAAAAAACAGAGGCTGAATGCCCGTGCGAGTCCAGATTTTTTCTTCACCAACGAGACGGGCGGCTTCCGGAATCATGCCATCCGTGCGCGAATCGCGATACATCCAAGGCTCATTGAGAGCCACGCCCTCGGATCCGATCAATGCATAGTCGACGCCCCAAGTATCAACCGCCACGGAAACGATATCTCCCCCGAAGCGATTGGCGGCATCGGCGAGGCCGTTGGTTATTTCCTTAAAAAGCCCCTCGGCGTCCCAATGCCAACCATCGGCTGTTTCCAAGCCGCTGTTCGGAAATCGCGCACCTTCTTCGATCTCGAGACGCGATCCATCGAAATGGCCGGCCATGACGCGACCACCCGAGGCACCGAGATCAACAGCCAAAAAGGTTTTGCGGGCGGCGCTCATTTTGCCACCTCCAAGCGAACCCCCTGCGAAACGACGGCGTCGCGCACACTATCCTGCGGGGAAAAATCAGTGATCCAAAAATCCACATCGGAATTCTTGGCGAAGAAAAAACTCGAGGACAAGCCGGCTTTTGTGTGGTCGGCCAAAAGAACCACCTCCGAAGCGCGCAAAACCACCTGCCGTTTGAGTTGAGCCTGCTCCTCCGTGGCGTCGCTGAGACCGAGTGCGGGATCAAGTCCGCGACACGAAATGAACGCCGTGTCGATGCGGTTCATTTCCAGCCCCTGCAAGGCCGCCCAGCCAGTGCAGGAGAGGGATGACGGGGCCATGCGACCGCCGAGAAGGCAGACCGTGATGTTCGTTTTTTCCGTCAACGAGAGGGCGGCTTGAAGGGAATTTGTAATCACGGTGAGAGGCTTGTCCGGAAGCACTGCGGCCAGTTGAAGAACGGTCGTGCTGGCATCAAAATAAACCGTGCTTCCTTCGACCACACGCTCCAAGGCAGCGCGTGCTATGCGTGCTTTGGCAGAGGCATTCTGCGCCATGCGCTCGCGCATCGGAAACTCCCGCCTGCTCACATCCAATCGCAAGGCCCCACCGTGGGTGCGCACGAGTTGACCATCCGTTTCCAGACGCTCGAAATCGCGCCGGACGGTTTCTTCGGTAACGCCGAGTTCGGCGGCGACCTCAGCGGTTCGCACGCTGCCTCGGGCGTTGAGGCATTCAATCAATTTTCGGTGTCGTTCCAGAGCAAGCATTGGGTTTTTTCTTTGTTTAGCAGATTTTTTATTCGACAAACAATAAAAAACCAACATAAACAAAACCGATGCCAACAACAAACCCCACCCCAACCACCATGAAACATGTCACGATGCACTGGAATCCTGCCGACCCTGTCGCGCCGAATTCCGTGGAAGAACTCATTCACCGCTCAAATTGCCTCGGCACCGACCAGCGGATCACCAACACCGGCGGAGGCAACACCTCGTCCAAGATTTCCGAAAAAGACCCGCTGACTGGCGAGTTGGTCGAAGTGATGTGGGTCAAGGGTTCCGGCGGCGACCTGCGGACCTCGAAGAAAGAAAACTTCTCGTCCCTCTATCAATCCAAGCTCCTCGACCTCCAGCGCGTGTATGCAGCCCGCACCGAGAAAGGCCTGAAATCGCCCGCCGAAGACGAAATGGTCGGCATGTTCTCGCATTGCACCTTCAACCTAAATCCCCGCCCCTCCTCGATCGACACGCCGCTCCACAGCTTCATCCCGCACGCCCATGTGGACCACACGCACCCGAACGCCGCCATTTCCGTCGCCGCCTGCGCGAAGAGCATCGAGGTGACCAAGGAAATCTACGGCGACGAGATCGTGCACATTCCTTGGATGCGCCCCGGCTTCGAACTCGGCCTAGCCATGCAGGAAGCCTGCAAAAAACACCCGCAAGCCAAAGGCTTCATCATGGGCCAGCACGGCCTCATCAACTGGGGAAAAACCGGCCGCGAGTGCTACGAACTCACACTGGAGCTGATTGAGAAAGCCGCTGAGCACATTGAGAAAAAGCAGGCCGAACGCGGCGGCGAGGCTGCTATTTTCGGCGGAGCCGTCCAAGCCGCCCTGCCTGAGGAAAAACGCCGCGAGGTCTTTGCCGCCCTCCTGCCATGGCTTCGCGGTCAAGTAAGCCAAAAGAAACGCTTCATCGCCACAATCCAGGACGACGAAAAAATCCTGCGCTTTGTGAACTCGAAGGACGCCCCGCGCCTTGCGGAGCTAGGAACCAGCTGCCCCGACCACTTCCTGCGCACCAAGATCAAGCCGCTTTACATCGGCACTGCACCAAAGGCGGATACTCCCGTTGAGGAGATCGTCGCCTCGCTGAAAACCCAACTCGCCGCCGGTCTTGAAAAATACCGCGCTGACTACGCCGCGTATTACAACGCCTGCAAGCGGGCCGATTCTCCCGCCATGCGCGACCCGAACCCAACCGTCATTCTCATCGCCGGACTCGGCATGGTGGCATTTGGAAAAGACAAATCGGAATCCCGCGTCACGGCGGAATTCTACAACTGCGCGGTCGAAGTCATGCGCGGCGCCGAAGCTATCGGTGGTTACATTTCGCTCCCGGCCCAAGAGGCATTCGATATCGAATACTGGGCCCTTGAAGAGGCCAAACTCCGCCGCATGCCAGCTGACAAAGAACTCGCCGGCCGCGTTGTCATAGTGATCGGTGCTGGCAGTGGCATCGGCCGCGAAACCGCCCTGCGCCTCGTTCGCGAGGGTGCGCACATCGTTTGCGTCGATCTTAACCAAGCAGCAGCGCAATCAACAGCTGATGAAATCCTCGCCAAAACCGGTCTCGGCATCGGAGTTGCGGGCACAGGCATTTCCGGCTGCGGATCGGCCATCGGACTTAAGGCGGATGTCACAAACCGGGAAAGCATCCGCGCCATGCTCAATCAAGTCATCCTCGCCTACGGTGGTTTTGACTCGATTGCTGTCACAGCCGGCATTTTTGTGCCGAGCGACACGAGCGGTCACATCCCCGATGACAAGTGGGCACTCACCTTCAATATCAATGTCACCGGCAGCTACCTCGTCGCCGACGAAGCCTCGAAGGACTTCAAAGCCCAAGGCCTGCGCGGTTCGATGGTTCTCACCACGAGCGCCAACGCCGCCGTCGCCAAAAAAGGCAGCGTCGCCTACGACACCTCAAAGGCTGCAGCGAACCACCTCGTGCGTGAACTCGCCATGGAACTGGCTCCGCTCGTGCGCGTCAACGGCGTCGCCCCGGCCACGGTCGTTCAAGGCAGCGCCATGTTCCCGCGCGACCGCGTCATCGGCTCGCTCGCAAAATATGGCATTCCCTACACGGACGACGAAGCCACCGATTCGCTCACGACCAAGCTCGCGCAGTTTTACGCCGACCGCACACTCACCCGCTCGCCGATCACCCCGGCCGACCAGGCGGAAGCCTACTTCCTCCTCATCGCCGACAGGCTGTCCAAAACAACCGGACAGATCGTGACGGTGGATGGCGGCTTGCACGAAGCGTTCCTGCGTTAATCCGAAGGAAAAATCCCAACTCAAAAAGGCAGGGCAGCGATGCCCTGCCTTTTTCGCATCCCGATGATCAGTGTGGCGCACCTGCACGCGGTTGCGTTAGTTTTTAAAAATAATCATGTCTAAACCTGCCAAGCTTCCCTTCCCGCAACTGGTGCGGGCCTTCTGGAGTCCGTATCTGCGTTTGCTCGGATACATGAAGCCCTACAGGAAGCGGTTTTTTCTGGGTATTCTCTTTGGCGTGCTTGCTGGCATCGTGAGTGGATCGTTGACACTGGTCATCCTGAAGGCCGGGGAATCCATCGGCGTCAAAGTCGACAAATCAGCCCTTGTGCCGGGGGCGATCTCGAACGACGGCCCTGGTATGGAGGGGGTGATCTGGATAAGCCTGCTCATCCCGCTGGTTATGGTTCTGCGCGGGCTTTTTTCCTATCTGAATGTCTATTATCTTGCGTGGGTCAGCCTGCGTGTTCTGCGCGACATCCGCACCCAGCTTTTCTCTCATCTGATGTCGCAGTCGCTCGATTTTTTTAATCGGGAAAAGGCCGGCAAGCTCATGTCGCGGGTCATGAGTGACACACGCGTCACGCAGAACGCCCTGACCTCGATTTCGGGTGATATCATCAAGGATCCGATTGCTATCCTCACGCAAGTTGGCGTGCTTGTGGCGATCGATTGGAAGTTCAGCCTGACCACGCTGGTGCTTTTTCCGCTCTGTATTGTTCCCGTCGTTTTCTTTGGACGCAAAGTTCGCTTGGCGGGCAAGGCCGAGGAAAAAGAAGCGGCGCAAATGTCGATCATCCTCCAAGAAACTTTTGCAGGCGTCAGGGTCATCAAAAGCTTTGCCCGCGAGGACTACCAGACCGCGCAATTTGCGAAGTCCAGCGACACCCAATGCCGCAATAGCCTTCGAGTTCGCAGAAGTTCCGACATCGTCCAGCCCCTCATCGAATCCGTCGCAGCCTTCGGGGTCGTTTTGGCCATGATCTATGTCTACTATTACGACATCAGCTTCATCAAATTCGCCGCCCTATGCGGGGGGATTTTCATGCTCTACAACCCCGTAAAAAATCTCAGCCGCATCCCGATGCTTATGCAAAAGTCGATGGTCTCGGCAGAGAATGTTTTTTCTCTCATGAGCATGACGCCAAGTATCACGGACAAGCCTGGAGCCAAGGTTCTCACGCATTGCGAGGGCCGAATCGACTTGGAAAATGTGAGCTTCGATTACGGCACGGACAAAGCCGCCGTTCAAAATGTGACCCTCCATATCGAGCAGGGAAAAAAATACGCACTGGTTGGCGCGAGCGGCGCAGGCAAAAGCACCATCCTCTCGCTCATCATGCGATTCTACGATCCCCAAAACGGCGTGGTGCGTCTCGACGGCACTGACCTGCGCGATCTCGCTCAGCACTCCCTCCGCGAGCAGGTCGGCATGGTTACGCAGGAGACATTTTTGTTCCATGACACGATTTTTGAAAACATCCGCTACGGACGGCTCGATGCGACCAAGGACGAAGTCATCGCCGCCGCGAAATCCGCCTTCGCCCACGACTTTATCCTGGCACAGCCGGATGGTTACGAGACCGTCGTCGGTGACAAGGGCTGCATGCTGAGCGGTGGGCAGCAGCAACGCCTCGCCATCGCCCGCGCCCTGCTCAAGAACGCACCCGTCCTTCTCCTCGATGAGGCCACATCCGCACTCGACTCCGAAAGCGAGCGTATGGTGCAGGCCGCGCTGGAGCGCCTCTCCGAGGGCCGCACCGTGGTCGCCATCGCCCACCGCCTCTCGACGATTCTCAAATCCGACTGCATCGTCGTGATGGATCACGGCCGCATCGCAGCCACCGGCCGCCATGAGGAACTCCTCGCGAAATCCGACCTCTACCGCAGCCTCTACGAACTCCAATTCCACCACAGCGAAGGCTCTGTGCCTTCACTCGCCGTGTAATGAACCTCCAGCCATGGATGCGACCGGAGCACCTCGCTCCGGGCGACACCAAAAGCCTGCATGGCGATTGGAGCGGACTGGAATTGCACACGATCCGCTCCACAGACGATCTGTTTTTCGAAACCGCCTTCGGAGCGCTCTGGAAGGAATTCGGTGCAGCAGGCGAAATGGAGCAGGAGGAAGTTATCTCCGAGCGAATGAAATGGCATCCCTCGCAAATGCACGACGAAGCCACCCTGCTTTATGCCATGCAACTCATCACCCGCAACGGCGAGTTTGTTGCGGTGAGGGACCACACGGCCATCCTCCTCGAAAACGAGCCCGGCGCCATCGTCCACTTGTCGCATAATCTTGTCGCCCCCGCATGGAGGCGCAGCGGAATCGCCGGCTGGCTCCGCGCCTTGCCAGTCTCGACCGCGCTTGATGCTCTCGCAGCGGCAGGCCGTCCGATTGATGCTCCGGTCACGCTGGTCGGCGAGATGGAGCATTTCAACCCCAGCCACGCCGCAACAGAAATCCGCCTCACCGCTTATGAGAAGGCCGGATACAAAATGGTAGACCCCGAGCTTGTGGACTACTGGCAACCGGATTTCCGCGACCCGCAAGTCCTCGACCAGGAAAATGGCCCAAAACCCATCCCCCTCTGCCTCATGGTGCGCCGCATCGGCAGGGAGCAGGAGGAATTTGTCAGCGGCGCCGAGGTGTGCCAAGTCGTCAACGCCCTCTATAAAATGTATGGCCGCAGCTTCCGGAAACAGGACATGCAAGCCGTCTTCGAAACCCTCAAAAACTACCCGCCGCCGCATACCCGCATTCCGCTCGTCCGACCCACAAGCGTGCCGAAGAATCCGAAGCAAGCGGGAGACCTCTCGCCTCTTTCTTTGGAGAGTCCTTTGACTTGACCTGCCCGTGTCTTGAAGGCGAACTTAACTTTATGGGTTTAACGCGCATCGCCAATCCGATTTACGATGGGGCATTCAAATACCTATTGGACGACAACAGGGTCGCTCGGCTTTTTCTCTCGACCATGATCGGTGAAGAGATTGTGGAGTTGACGTTTCGCCCGACCGAGCACCGCACCGATGTCGAGCAACGCAATGTCACGGTGTTCCGGATCGATTTCTCAGCCCGTATTGCACTGCCCAACGGGGGAGAAAAGCTCGTCATCATTGAGATCCAGAAGGCGAAATTTGCGTCCGACATCATGCGCTTTCGCAAATATCTCGGTCGGCAATACCTCTCGAAGGAGAATTCCTACATGGTCAATGGCGAGCTGCGCGCCATGCCGATCCTGAGCATCTACCTGCTCGGGCATTCGCTCGAGCATACCGAATCACCGGTGATCCGAGTCGTCCGTCAGTATCTTGACGCCACCGGCCGAGAACAAATTGCACACCAAGAGGACTTCATCGAGAGCCTCACCCACGACAGCATCATCGTGCAAATTCCCCACCTCAAGCAGCGCCGCCAAAATGATCTGGAATCCCTACTCGGCATCTTCGACCAAAGCCAGAAAGATCCCGCCGACGCCCACACGCTCAGCATTCGAGAGGAAGATTACCCAGAGAAATTCCACGGAGTCATCCGCCGCCTGATCAAAGCCATCAGCGAGCCCGATGTGCGCGAAACGATGGAGGTCGAGGACGACTACCTCGAAGACCTCGAGGACATGGAACGCCTAGTCGCGGAAACAAATGCAGCCCTCGCGAAAACAAATGCAGCCCTCGCAGAAAAAAGCGCCGCCCTTGCTAAAAAAGACGCCGCTCTCACAGAAAAAGACGCGGTGATCGAAAAAGCCATTTCAATGCTTGTCGCTGGCGGCTTGAGCGAGAAAGACGCTCGCGCCAAGCTTCTCGGGTAGCTAGGACCAACTGCGCGAGCTTCCCCGATAGCCAATCTTCCTCCTTGTTACCCTTTGTGGTGCAATCTCAATCGGATGGTTCGTGCGGGCTATCGCATGACGAAAAACTCGCATTGGCTGCGCCGAAGTGCGGTGAAGAATCATCCACATTAATGACGCCCTTACGGCAGTTCAGGCTGAGGCAGTGTCCTTAACAACACGCTGATTGGCACATCCTGCAGCATCGTGAGCTCCAGCATTTCAAAACCACAACGCTGGAAGAGCTTTTCTGCGGACTCCGTAAAAACATGCAACTGCTTTGCTCCCGCAGCAGCTGCAAAATCGATAGCAGCTTGCACAAGCTCCAAGCCATGTCCGCACCCCCGCCTTTGCGGAACCACATACAGACTTGCAAGCCATGGATCCAAATCCAGCCGCGCCGGACAATCACCGAAAACCACACTCACCGACCCCACCAACTCCATCCCCTCATGCAGAACAAGCGTCGCAGGCAGGGAGCCATCCGCTTTTTGATTTAAAAACTCAGCAAGCGCAGCGTGTTCATCCCAATCCGCGTAAAGATGTTTCCACTCCGCAGCATGCAAAGCAGCCAGCTCATTGCGAAAAAATGGAACATTCGCAAGTTGCGAAATCATGGGGCGAGAGGCTGTAAAAATTGCTGATCAACAGAATTTCGAAGCCATGTAGATCGGGCTTAAACGCCGCGGAGGCCTGTGAGGAGGAGTTCGGCGTTGGAGCGGGTGTGTTGGAGGTTGGTGACGAGGATTTCCATGGCCTCGGCGGCGGGGAGTTCGGAAAGTTGGCGGCGGAGGAGGAGGATGCGCTCGTATTCGTCGGGGTGGAGGAGGAGTTCGTCGCGGCGGGTGCCGGATTTGACGATCTGGATGGCCGGGAAGATTCGCATTTCGGCGATGGAGCGGTCGAGGTGGAGCTCCATGTTGCCGGTGCCTTTGAACTCCTCGAAAATGAGGTCGTCCATGCGGCTTTTGGTTTCAATGAGGGCTGTGCCGAGGATGGTGAGGCTGCCGCCTTCTTCGGTGTTGCGGGCGGCTCCGAAGAATTTGCGGGGTTTGGCGAGGGCCTTGGCATCGACGCCGCCGCTCATGGTGCGGCCTTTTCCAGGTTGGAGATTGTTGTAAGCGCGGGCCATGCGGGTGATGGAATCGAGGAGGATAATGACATCGCGTCCGAGTTCCACGAGTCGCTGGGCTCGGTTGGCTACGCTTTCACAGATTTGGACATGGCGGGCTACGGATTCATCGAATGTGGATGCGTAGATTTCGCAATCGAGGGCGCGCCGCATGTCGGTGACTTCCTCGGGGCGCTCATCGACCAGCAGAAGAATGAGGGCGGCTTTGGGATGGTTGATGCGGATGCTGCGGGCGAGGGTTTGAAGAAGAATGGTTTTTCCAGCACGAGGCGGAGCAGCGATGAGTCCGCGCTGGCCCATGCCAAGCGGGGCGACGAGGTCCACGGCGCGGGCGGCGAGTTCGGAATCCCTCGGCGTTTCCAAGAAGACGCGGCGGTTGGGAAAGAGGGGTGTGAGTTTGTCGAACTCGAGGGGGGGCTGCCACTCGCTGGAGGGGAT
>JBIKUM010000386.1:0-2645 GCA_044347585.1 Terrimicrobiaceae bacterium | reverse complement strand
GAGCGGGAGGAAGGCACGCGCGCGGGCCGAGAGTTTGGAGCTCTCATGGTCCAAGATATCCAGAAAACCGAAGATGACGGACAGCGGGTTGCGCAAATCGTGAACGACCATGTGGGTGAGGTCGTCGCGGAGCTTTTCCAACCGGTGCAATTGGAGGTGAGTTTGGACTCGGGCATACACTTCTTCAAACTGAAACGGCTTCGTCACATAGTCCACGCCGCCCGCGCGGAAGGCCCTAACCTTATCGATCGTTTCACTCAATGCGCTGATGAATATGACAGGAATCTCCCTTAGCGCGGCGTCAGCTTTTAACTGCTCGCAGACCTCATAGCCGTTCATTTCAGGCATGTTGATGTCGAGCAGGATCAGATCGGGCGGTTCCGCGCGTGCAGCCTGCAGAGCCAGCTTGCCGCTGAGAACCGGTCGCGGTTTGTATCCCCGCTCCGTGAGCATTCGCACCAGCAACAGAACATTGGCTGGCGTGTCATCTACGATCAGGATATTCGGGGGCCGAGACGGTAGAGCGGATATCATGACTGGCCTTTTTCTGCGTATTCCAGTGCCATGTTCAGCGTGTCCATGAACTCTTTGACCTTGATCGGTTTTGTGAGATAACGGAAGAACCCCATTGCGAGTCCCGTCTCGATGTCGCGCGGCATGGCATTGGCGCTGAGGGCAACGACGGGGATATGCGCCGTGACCGGGTCGGCCCGCAGCATCCTCAAAACCTCGATACCGCTGATTCCGGGCAGATGGATATCCATCAGAATCAGGGTTGGGCGACGGGTGCGCGCCAACTCAAGGCCCAAGATCCCATTCACCGCAGTCAACAGGGCGATGTCAGGACGCCGCTCGATGAGTTGCTCGACCAGCTTCATGTTCGCCGGGTTGTCCTCGACGTAGAGCAGGGTAGGCCGACGCGCGCTTGTCGGCCGTGCGGGTTGGTCAATGGTCGCGGATTCGTCGTGTTCGGCGATAAGCAGCGGGGCACTGCTCGCGATCAACTCGCACCAGAATACGCTGCCCTCGCCGACCTTGCTTTCCACGCCGAGGACGCCCTCCATCAATTCGGCCAGACGTTTGGTCACCACCAGACCGATACCCGTGCCGGCCACGCTTCCGGCTTCCTGATCGAGCCGGTTGAACGGCTGGAACAGTTGCGCCAGCTTTTCAGGAGACAAGCCCACGCCCGTGTCTGCGACGCTGATGCGAATACGTTTCGGGGCGCTCTCGGTGCAGTCCACGATCACGGTCCCCTGATCCTTGTTGTATTTGATCGCGTTGGAAAGCAAATTGATGATGATCTGCTTGACACGGGTCCGGTCGGCTTTGACATAGATGGGGTGATCGAAGAGGGGGAACGTCATGCGGATGCCACGTTGTTGAGACTGCGGCTCCATCATGGTCCGGCATTCGGATAGAACCTCGGACAAGGATACCGATTCCGGCGAGAGCGACACCCTGCCGGACTCGATCCTGGCGAGATCGAGGATATCGTTGATCAACTTCAACAGATGCCAGCCCGCCTGAAGAATCTGGTCTATGCTTTCCTTCTGATTAGGATTGGGCGGCGGCGTGGCCGAATCCATGAGTTGCGCGAAGCCGAGGATGGCATTCAGCGGGCTGCGAAGCTCATGGCTCATGCTGGACAGAAAATCGGACTTCGCGAGGTTGGCCTTTTCTGCCGTCGACTTGGCACTTTCCAACTCGATGTTCGTTACCTGAAGAGCATACTCGTTACGTTTGCGCTCCGTGATGTTACGCGCAGCAGCGAATACGCCCCTTAACGTCCGATCACGGTCATAAAACGTGGTGGCATTCAGTGAAACCTCTGTTTTCCTGCCATCGCGGGCACACGCGGTCAATTCATAGTCGGTAACTTTCTTTTCACGCAGCATCAGCTTGATCGCTGCATCGGCCCGCTCCGGATCAGTAAAGTAATTCTTGAACGGCGCGCCGATCAACTCGTCACGCGTACAACCGGTGAGCGACTCCATCTCCTTGTTGACGTCGGTAATGATGCCACTCGGATCGGTGGCCATGATGGCATCAATGTTGGCTTCGATCAGCGAGCGCGTGTAAAACTGTTGGTCGCGTAGGCGCTGATCGAGTTTCTTTTGTTCAGCCTCGACCCGTTTGCGCGCCGTGTTGTCTGTTCCGATCAGCAAGTACCCGATGATGGCATCTTGCGCGTCGCGCAAGGCTGTGACGGAAACGACCGCAGGGAAGCGGCTGCCGTCCTTGCGGATATACGTCAGTTCGTAGATGTCCTCGATCCCGCGCGAGGCCTTGAACACCAGCGCCTCAAAACCCGGTGTGATCGCGGTCCCGAGCTCGGAGCTCAATGACTTGGCGCGCGCGATCACTTCCTGTGGGTCGGAAATGTCGGCCGGCGTGATCTTGTTCATCACGTCGGCGGCCACGTAGCCCAGCATCCGCTCAGCACCGACGTTGAAGATCTGGATGACGCCCTTCGCGTCCGTGGCGATGCTCGAGAAGTTGGCACTGTTGAAGATCGCGCTCTGCAACGCACCCGCCTTGATCAGCGCCGCTTCAGCCCGCTTGCGCGCGGTGTTGTCGGTACCGATCAGCAGGTAGCCGATGATTGTGTTTTGAGCATCGCGCAGCGCCGTGACCGACACGAC
>JBIKUM010000202.1:0-5720 GCA_044347585.1 Terrimicrobiaceae bacterium | reverse complement strand
GCACGGCACTCGGAGTTCCCAGCGCTCCAGCGAACCAACTTCTCATTGGCATCTCGATTTTTATCACTTTTTTCATCATGGCCCCTGTCTGGCAACAGATCCAAGATCAGGCCATCAATCCCTACATGAGTGAGCAGATAAGCTCAAATGAGGCGATGGACCGCGCCGTCGAGCCGATCCGGAATTTCATGCTCCGCCAAACCCGACCCGGCGAAGTCGATTTCTTCCTCGACCTCGCAGGCATGGGCCGCACCGACCTCAAGGACCTTCCCATGCGCGTGGTGCTTCCCGCGTTTGTTATCAGCGAGCTCCGAACCGCATTCCAGATGGGATTTCTAATTTTTATTCCCTTCCTGGTCATTGACTTCCTTGTTGCATCCACTCTTATGTCCATGGGCATGATGATGATGCCGCCTACGATGGTGGCGCTTCCCTTGAAGCTTCTGCTCTTCGTTCTTGTGGATGGTTGGCAGCTCGTCGTTCGTTCGTTGGTTCAAAGTTTTGCCTCATGAATCAAGAGACAGCCATCGAAATGCTCCGCTCGCTCATCACGGTGTCCCTGCTCGTGACGACTCCGATTATCTTGGCGGCGGTCATCGTGGGCGTGGTGATCAGTCTTTTTCAAGCCGTAACCAGCATTCAAGAACCTACGCTGAGCTTCGCCCCGAAACTGATCGCAGTCGGTGCAATTATCGTCATCGGAGCCCCTTGGATGCTTCGCCAACTGATGCAGTTCACGGTTTTTTTCATCAATAAAATCCCGGAAATGACGAGATGATCACGATCCATGTCGAGGATATCTACCCCGGATTGCTGATTTTTCTTAGAGCCAGCGGACTTTTTCTAATCCTACCGGTTTTTTCAGGGAGTATGATTCCTTCCACGGTGAGGATCGCCATGGCGGCAATACTTGCCTACTTGCTTGCCCCGATTTTCGGTGATTTCGGAGGAGTGCCTGGACATTGGTTTATTGTGGTGATGCAAGTCATCCATGAAGTCCTTACCGGTCTCCTCATGGGATTTGCGGTGCGATTCCTGCTCTACGCTTTGGAAATGGCGGGTGAAATCATAGCTGTGCAGATTGGACTCTCGATGAGCACGAACATCGACCCCATCACACGCACCTCGGCGACTCCGCCGAACACGATGCTTTTTTCCCTCGGAACCGTGCTTTTTCTGGTGACCGGTGCTTATCAATTCTGCCTTCTGGCCTTCGCGCGGAGCTTCGAAGTTTTTCCCCCAAGCGCGATTTTTGCGCCCCAATCGTTTGACACGGTGCTTGCCGCGAGCGGACGAATCTTTCTTCTTGCCGTTCAAATTTCCGCGCCACTTCTGGCGATCAGTTTCTTGGTAAACATGGCTTTCTCGGTCCTCGGCCGCGCCGCGCCGAGCTTGAATGTCTTCATGCTCAGCTTCCCTGTTCAAATTCTCGCCGGGCTCACAGTGTTTTCCATGACGCTCGGGCTCACCATTCAATACATCCTCCGCGATATGCAACACCTGCCGGAGTTGATGCTTCATTTTCTGAGGTAAGACTGCGATGGCGAACGAAAACGACAACGCAACAGAGAAACCGACAGAGAAAAAGCTGTCGGAGGCCCATAACAAAGGGCAATTCGCTCAGGCTCCTGAGATTCAGGTCGTATTTGGTCTGGTCGCGGCCTACTTCGTTTTTCTGTTCACGCTGGACAGCCAATCCCGCTACATGACCGAGATGGTGGCCAGCATCCTCGGCAACCTCGAAAAATATGAGATTATCAGCGATGTCATCCCGACATGGACTGGAATGGCCTTCCTGACGATGTTCGGCTTGCTAGCCCCGATGTTCTTGGCCACAACCGTTGCCAGCATCCTTGCCGGTGGACTCCAAACCCATTTCAAAGCCACTCCGGAGGTGGCAGGCTTCAAGTTTGAAAAGCTCAACCCCGTCAGCGGATTCCAACGCATTTTCAGCAAGCAGGGACTCGTCAAACTCTTTGTGGAATCGGGAAAGTGTCTCGTCGTAGGCGTCCTCATCTACGGCAGCGTCAAACAAATTCTCGCCGACCCGATCTTCTTCACGCCAGTTCCCGTTTTCCGCATCGGGAGCTTCATCTACGAGTCGACGCTCTCCCTTTTCTTCCGACTCGCCCTCGCCATGGGCGGACTCGCCCTACTCCACTACATCTTCCAACTTAAAAAAACCGAAAAGGATCTCATGATGACCAAGCAGGAGATCAAGGACGAGAATCGCCAAGCTATGGGCGACCCAAATGTCAAGATGGCCCAACGCGCCATGGCCCGCAGACTGATGCAAAAACAGATGCTTGCCGATGTGCCGAATGCCGATGTGATCGTCACAAATCCCACACACTACGCGGTAGCCCTGAAATACGAACGCGGCGTGGATTCCGCCCCCGTCGTTCTGGCAAAGGGCCAAAACATATTTGCCCAGCGCATCAAGGCCATTGGATCGAAACACGAAGTCCCCACAGTGGAAAACAAACCGATTGCCCGTGCACTTTACAAATTCGGTCAGGTCGGCAAACCCATTCCAGCCCAACTTTACCAAGCCATCGCCGAAATTCTTGGTTACGTTTACCGCACACACCGCTACTACTTCTACCAACTCAAATCCCGCCGTCTGAAATCCTGATCCGTCCGCCACATGGCCACCGCAAACGCCCAAACCTCAAGATTCAAGTGGAGCGACCTGCTCAAACAGACAGACCTGATCTTCACTCTAGGTCTGTTCGGCATCATCCTCCTGCTGGTCGTCCCCGTTCCAACTTGGGCACTTGATTTTTTACTGTCCGTAAACATCGGCATCTCCTTGCTGATCCTGCTTGTGATCATCTATGTGAAGGATCCGCCCGAGTTCTCGGCCTTCCCCACCATTCTGCTCGCCATCACCCTGATGCGACTGGCGCTGAACATCGCCTCCACGCGACTCATCCTGCTCGACGGCTTCGCCGGAAATGTCATCGAAGCCTTCGGCCATGTCCTCATCCAAGGAAACTACATCGTCGGTGCTGTCGTTTTCATCATTCTCGTTATCATCAATTTCGTCGTCATCACCAAGGGTGCGGGTCGCATCGCCGAGGTCGCGGCGCGATTCACCCTCGACGCCATGCCGGGTAAACAAATGGCGATCGACGCCGAACTCAACGCCGGCATCATCGACGAACTCACCGCCACCTCCCGCCGCCTCAAGGTCCAAAAAGAAGCCGACTTCTATGGCGCGATGGACGGTGCAAGCAAATTCGTGCGAGGCGATGCCGTGGCCGGCATCCTCATCACTTTCATCAACGTCATCGGCGGATTCGGCATAGGCATGCTCCAAAAGGGCATGCCCATCGACCAAGCCCTCCAAAAATACACTCTCCTTTCCATCGGTGACGGTCTTGTTTCCCAAGTCCCCGCGCTGGTCATCTCCGTTGCCGCCGGCTTGCTCGTGACCCGTGCCCAAGGTGATAACAGTATGGGAGCACAGATCGGCAAACAACTCGGTGCCTACCCCCGCGCAGTCGGCATCGCAGCCGCCCTCATCGCCGCCCTCGCATTGGCCCCCGGCATGCCCGCCGCTCCGTTCCTGATCCTCGGCGGCATTACCGGCTTCGTGGCCTACATGCTGAAGAAACAATCCCAAAACCCTCTCGCAGCCGGAGCCAAAGGCAACGCCCTCGCGCTCCCCGCACCAGGCGGAGGAAACGCCAACCCAGGCGGGCAACAAGGCGCGGCAGGCACGCCGGGAGCCCAAACCAATGCCGGTCCGGAAGACCTCCACAAACTCATCGAAGCCGAAGTCCTCTCCATCGAAGTCGGCTACGGACTGCTCCGTCTTGCCGATAAAACCCAAGGCGGCGAGCTGCTGGACCGCATCACTGGCGTCCGCAAAGGCTTCGCACGCGACAATGGCATGGTCATCCCGCCAATCGCCATTCGCGACAGCCTGGAACTCGAGCCGAACGAATACAACTTCCTCCTCCGGGGCAAGTCCTTTGCCCGCGCCTCGGTGATTCCCAACCGCTGGCTCGCCATGAATGTCTCGGGCAGCATGGTCACCCTCAAAGGCGTCCCCACACGCGAACCCGTCTTCGGCATTGAAGCCGTCTGGATCGCCGAAGAGGAAAAACGCACCGCCGAAATCAATGGCTACAGCGTCGTGGACGCCACTTCGGTCATGATCACCCACCTCGCCGAAACCCTCAAACAAGTCTCCCACCTCATCCTCACGCGCCAGGAAGTCCAATCCCTCATCGACCGCGTCAAAGAGTCCAACCCCGCCCTCATCGCCGAACTCCTCCCAGACCTCGTCAATCTCGGCATCATCCAGCGCGTCCTGCAAAACCTCCTCCGCGAAGGCGTGCCGATCAAAAACCTCCCGCTCATCCTCGAGACACTCGCCGACTACGCTCCAGTGACGAAAAACCCGGACGAACTCTCCGAACAAGTCCGCCGCCGACTCGGCACCTACTTCATCAGCCAATATGAGTCCGAGCCCGGCCTCATCAAGTGCATCACCATCGATCCACGCCTCGAACAAACCCTGATGACCCGCATCCAGCGCTCCCATTTCGAAACCACCCTCGCGCTCGATCCGAACACCGCCCAATACCTCCTCCGCGAACTCACCATCCGGTCAAACTCCCTCGCCGAGCAAGGTCTCTCCCCCATCACCATACTCACAGCCGAACTCCGCCTCGCGTTCAAACGCTTCTTCGAGCCCTCACTCCCGAAGCTCGTCGTGCTTTCCTATCAGGAACTCCCCTCCCAAACGGAAATTCAAAATACCGGCATCATCGTTCCCCCACCCGCCGAACGAATGCCCGCCGCAGCTTGATTCCGATCGGCAGATTTTTCCGCCCAAATCCAAAAAATACACAAAAATCCGTTAAATTCGGTAATTTCTGAACTGTTTTTAACAAAATATCCCTCCCATTTTAAGATTTTAGTTTTTGGCGCAAAAACTGCTACGCTTAGAGAGATTTTTCGTATCCACCGGCCCACATGCAATATTTCACGCTCATCGGAGGCTTCACCGGCTTTGTTCTCACCTTCTTGGTGAGCCTTGTTGCGGGCAAAAATCTGGAGGACACCGTGTTCAATGCCACCATCGGCTGCGTGATCACCGCATTGCTGTTCAGGCTTTTCCGCCTCGCCATCGAATACTGCGCCAAGCAAGTTGTGGCCGAAAAAGCCCGCCTCCGGGATCTTGAACAAGCCACCCCGGCCGAGCCTGCGCCACCACCGGAAAGCACACCTGAAACGCCTGTCCAACCGGCCGCCTGACCATGCAGCAACTCGCCGAACCCATCATGTCTCCTCCCCGGCCCGATGCTCAGAAATACACGGCGGCTTGGCGTGCCTACGGCGGCGTCTCCCAAGCCACAGAGGAGGAAGTCCTCAAAAACCACATGCCACTCGTGCGATCCGTGGTAGACCGCATGCGCGCCAGCCTCCCCGCACATCTCGATGTTGATGACCTTTACTCGGTCGGCCTACTCGGCCTCATCCAAGCCCAGCGCCGATTCGACCCGACACATGGCGTGACCTTCGCAGCCTACGCGGCCATGCGCGTCCGAGGAGCTGTGCTCGACGAACTCCGCCGCGTCGACTGGATGTCCCGCACACTCCGCGTCAAAGCCAAAAAGCTCACCGATGTCATCTCCGCCTTCGAGCAAAACGTCGGCCGCCCTGCTACTGAGGCCGAAATCGCCGATGAACTCGGTATCTCCAGC
>JBIKUM010000071.1:0-10453 GCA_044347585.1 Terrimicrobiaceae bacterium | reverse complement strand
GAATGCGCGGGCGCGCAGGGTTTGATTTTGTTGCAAAACAAGAAACGGGTCGTTGACCTTTTGGATGCTTGTCGCCCAATGGCCATGCCAAAAAAGCACACACTTCTCGCGGGCCGGATAGGACGTGGAGGCCATGCGCTGAATCCACCAGGCACGGGTCTCCTGAGTTCGCTCCCTCGCCTGCATGTTCATGATTTTTCTCTTCTCCGCGAGCTCTTCGGGCGTCATGGAATCGTTTCCGGGGCGCTGAAACTTTATCGGAGCGAACTCCGGAGCGGGAAAAAGATCCTCCTCCTCGCCTGCCTTCAAGAGACTGCGAACCGCTGCTGCATGCCCCATCGAATGAAAGCGCTGGATTTCCTCAGGCGAACCGCCAAACGCGGCGCGACTCAAAAGATGCGCGGCGGCGGCAAGAGTCCATTCGTGGGAGGGCAGCGGTGTGAGCATATGGATTTAAACACGCGACTCCCGCCAGAGTTGCGCTCGGATTTTGGAGGCGCTGTTAGCGGCGCCCGCCCCCGAAGCGTGGCGGAGGCAATGCGGCGGATGGCCCCCAAACCCGCCAGTCATTCCACTGCTGAACAGCGAGCACGGTGTTTTCGGAGGCTGCAGTGTTTTGATTAGCGATTTCCTGCTGGAGCTCGAGTTCGCGGTATTTCGAGTAGTCCGTCTGGTTTCCAATATAGGCGATGCTTTGATCCGGGCAGGCGTAGAAATAGTAAACCTCATCGCCTTTGAGCTTGCGCTCGACTTTGTAGGGGCGCGCCGACTCGAGGGAGAGTTGGCGTTCGGTGGTGTTGGCCGGCAGAACCTTGAATCCAGCGGCCGCCAAAAGCTTCTCGGTATTGGAGCGATCAGCCTGCTCGATGGCTGCGCAACCGGAAAAAAGTAGAACGATCAGCGGGAGGAGGAATTTCATGAATCAATAACATCGAACAAAAAAACCGCGACATAAGCAAAATAAATGCATTTCGATATCTCTACGCATGATTTCCGCCTTGAGTTTCCCTTTGACAAACGGAATAGTAGGAGCGCTTCCGACGCTATCATCTATGCAATACGGTTCCAGCGACCCATTTTATTTCGGTCCAAGGTCTGAATTCATCGCGTCACTCATGTTCTTTGCGGTGTGCGTTAAGCACACACTCGCAAGGGGGTGCGCATCGTCGGCAGCAGAACTGCCGTCCGCGCCGTTCCTGTGGAGAGGATTTCTCCGCACGGCGGGTCGGCCACGCAACGCAATACTAGAAACCATGTCATCAGAATACTCACCCAGCGGAACACGCCGCTCGTCACGCCGAGGGTCCGGCCGACGCTCCGATCGCGGCAGCCGATCCGGCTCCGCCCAGCACGAAAACAAACCCAAAGCAAAAAAATCGCTCCTCGCACGAATCCTCGGATTCCTGACCGGTAAACAAGAGGAACCAAAAAGACCCGCTCGCGATCGCGAGGAACGCTCTCCCCGCAGCAGCGAAAGCGCATCCTCCGAGCGCCCCGCGCGCGAGCGCCAGAGCCGCAGCGAACGCCCAACCGGCATGCGCACGCCGGAGGTTGTGGAAGTCACCTCGCCCCGTCTCTATGTGGGCAACCTGTCATTCGACGCCGGCGAAAGCGACCTGTTCGACCTCTTCAACGGAGTCGGATCGGTGCAAAATGTCGAAATCGTCGTCAATCGCCACAACATGCGCTCGAAGGGATTTGCATTCGTGCAAATGCAGTCGGTGGATGAAGCGAAACGCGCCGTTTCCGAGCTCCACGACAAGGAATTCATGAGCCGCAAACTCGTGGTGAGCGGAGCCAAAGCGCTCGAAGAGCGCCGCTCAGAGCGCACTGCCGCCCCAGCCGCTGAGTAAGTCTCAAACATCCTTCGCCCAAGGGCCCCGTCCGATCATCGTGACGGGGCCCACAGGTGCGGGAAAATCCGCTCTTGCCGTCGCGCTGGCGCTCCACCTTGGAGGAGAAATCATAGGGTCGGATGCTTTTCAAATTTACGCCGGGCTTCCTATCCTCACGGCCCAGGCCACTCCGGCCCAGCGCGCGCTGGTTCCCCACCACTTGGTGGGTTTTTTAGATCTCAAGCAAGGCTTCGATGCTGCGATCTATGCAGAAGAGGCTTGGCGCTGCATCCGAGACATCCAATCGCGCGGTCGCGTGCCGATTTTAACCGGAGGAACCGGCCTCTACCTGAAAGCCCTCACACACGGCTTGGCGGAAATGCCCAAGACCGATCCTGCCTTGCGCGCCCGCATCGCGGCCATGCCTCTCGAGAATGTGCTGGCGCAGTTGTCTGAGAAAGACCCGGCTGCACCTGCTGCGATTGATACTCAAAATCCCGTGAGAGTCCGCCGCGCTCTCGAAATCGTTATTCTCACTGGAAAGCCCTTGGCTGAATCCCGTGACGCTTGGAGCAAGGACAAGGGGCTTTTTCGCGGGCTCGTGCTCACGCGGGATCGCGAAGATCTGCGCACTCGCATCGCCGCGAATGTTGAAGCCATGTTTCTTTCCGGCGTGGTTGACGAAGTCCATGCCGCCTCTCACGCGGGAGAGGGCGCACGCCGCGCCATCGGCTTTCAAGAAATTCAACAACTCATCCGGGGCGAGATCAGCGAAGTGGACTGCAAGTCCGCCATGGTAATAGCGACCCAACGCTATGCGAAACGCCAATTGACCTGGGGACGCACCCAATTTACTTTTCCCTCGCTGAATTTAAGCGAATTGCCCTCTCCCGAGGCCGCAGTTTCAGCCGCCCTCGCCATATTGGATTCCCACGCCCCATGCCTCCCGAAATAGCTCTCCAACAACGGCCGTTCCGATTCTGGTATAGCGCGTGGGGGTTGATTTTTTGCCTTTTCCTAGCCGGATGCCAGACCCGCATGGTCATTGACACATCTGCCGATGGACGCGAGGCGCAGGTTTTCTCCGGCACGCCGACATTGGTGGAGTATGGAATGGCCTCGTGGTATGGAGGGCGCTGGATTGGCCGCTTGACGGCGAATGGCGAGACCTACCGCGCTGGGGATTTCACGGCGGCACATAAGAAACTGCCATTCAACACTCGCGTTCGGGTTATCGATTTGAAAACCGGCAACTCGATCATCGTGCGGGTCAACAATCGCGGTCCTTATATCAAGGGTCGCATCATTGACCTCAGCGTCGCCGCCGCAAAAAAACTCGGCACCTACGACCGCGGCATCGCAAAAGTCCGAATTGAAGCCCTGCGTGAAATTCCGCTGCTCACGAAGTCCAATGTGCGTGCCATCAATCCGCCAAAACCTCCGGGCGTGAAGGCTACGCCTCCCGCAGCTCAAACAGGGCAATGCCCAAAATTTTGAAGACAAACTAACCGGGAGCCAAAGGATGGGCGATGTGCGGCAAGACTCCGCTTTCCTCGATTTCGACCTCGCGCTCCATGCCGAGGAGTTCGAGGAGAACTTTCACACGGGCCTGGGCAGGAAGAACCTGAGTGACGATGGCCCGAATTCCGCTGAAGGCCCCTTTGAGAATCTGCACCTCGCTGCCCACCTCGATCTGTGTGCGGATTTCCACCGTTTCTGCATCCACCACAACCTCACGCAAGGCTTTAATAATATCCTCCCCGACAACCGCTGCGATGCCTCCAAACTTGACGATGTGGGAAACTCCATGGCATGCGCCCAAATGACGATGCTGGTTTCGATAGTTGAAGCGCGCAAACAAATAACCCGGAAACATCGCTTCGGTGACCCGCACCCGACCACTCCGTCGCGCCCGCTCAAATCGAAGCATCGGACAAAAAACCTCCGCGCCAATATCCCTCAGAATGCTGCGCTTGGCGGCGGATTCCTGCCGGGGCTTGCATTTTATGCAAAACCACTGGAACTCTTCATTTTCAAAATCATTCATCAAAAATCGTGCTATAAACTCACCAAAAACTTTGCGGCACTTCGATCCTGTCCCCGGGCTTCAGACGGATATCCTTCTCGGGGTCTTTACGAACATCTTTAACATTTACGATGGTGACCTTCCCGTCGCGCAAGAGACGGACTTTTCCTTGATCCGCAAAATCCGTGAACCCTCCGGAAGCACTAATGGCACCGAGCAGGGTGAGATCGGCCGTAAAAGGCACGCGCTGAGGAGCCTTAACCTCGCCGCCTGTATTCACAAAGCGCGCCATATTGGGAATAGTCAGGGTGATGGAGGGATTCGTGTAAATCTGACGCGAGATGTAGGCGGATTCGATGGACCGCTGCAATTCCGACTGTGTGGCGTCGGAAGCGCGGACCTTTCCAATATGCGGAAGATTCACGAATCCATCCCCATCAATTGTGTATGCCCCAGAAACTTGCTGAACTTCCTCGGAAGGCACGCCTCCTATGCGCAACTCCAAAGAATCTCCGGACCGCAAAACGGCGTCTTGAGCGAGCAGACTGGATGACAGCAAAACAAAAGAAATCGCTCCAATGAAAAGTTTAATATTCACCGGTTTTATTGATGTTTTTGACAGCTTGAGGCGATGACTTATTGGGAACCGAGGTTCCCCTCTGATCTCTCCCCTGCGGTTTACTATAATAATTGTAATAGCTTGTGTAATATTCGTAGGATTGATCATGGCGGATGTCCACATTATTGAGCACCGCGCCTAATGCAACCCCTCCCACATTGTCGATCGCCTGTTTGACCCGTTGAAGCATCGCCTTTGGAAAGCGGCGATGTTGCACAACGATAATGGTTAAATCCATTTCGCTCGAGAGCACGGAAGCATCGCTGACTCCAAGAATTGGCGGTGAATCAAAGAAGACGACATCGAATCGGCTTTTCACATCTTGGATCAAATCCAGCATGCGTTGGGAATTTAAAATTCCAACAGCATCCCTCGGAAGCTCACCGCTGGGAAGGAAATAAAGATTTTCGAGCTTCGTAACCTGAACAACTTCCTCAAGATCATAACTTCCAATTAGATAATCACTGAGCCCAATTTTATTTTCAATACCAAAGAGACGATGCTGAGAGGGGCGTCTTAGGTCCGCATCCACCACCAGTGTTGAGTAGCCACCCTTGGCAAAAGTATAAGCCAAGTTGTTGAGAGTAGTTGATTTGCCTTCACCAGCACCACCGCTTACGATGGTAATCGAGCTGGCTGCGGGAGATTTGCGATTGAATTCAATGTTCGTGCGCATGATGCGGTAAGCCTCCGCATCTGGATTGTCATCACTCCCCCGAATGAGAAGACTGACATTCTTCGGAATAACAGCGAGAACAGGAATTTGTAAAATTTTTTCCAAGTCCTGAAGGGTCTTCACGCTGGTATCGAGATATTCGATGAAAAAAGCCAAACCGATACCGAATCCAAGCCCAACGAGCACACCAAGTATCATGTTGAGAAGCACTCTCGGACGGGAGGGAAAGTCCGCAGGTTCGGCGCGCTCCCAGATTACCGCAGGATCTTGGGGCATGGTGCGTTGCATCGTTTCGGTTGAGAGACGCATCTCGGCCGCTTCAAGGATTTTTTTGGCCTGAATGTAATTATTTTTTGCCTCGTAGTAACCTGAGGCACGGGTTTTGGAAGCCTGCTGTTTACTTTGAGTTTCGCGAAGACGCTGCTCAAGTTCTTTGATCGATTCCTCGCCGATCCGGATGTTTGCCTCCATGCTGGCACGCAGGGAGGCTATCTGGGCGGCAAGTTGGGTGGCCATGACTTCTCTTTTGGCTCGTATGGACTTAACGGTGGGATGGTTGACTCCCAGCCCACTATTCAGCATGCGGGCTTCCTCGGAAACCACTTCTTGATACTGCGGAAGCATTTGAATGATGGTGGGATCCTGCACATCGAGCGTGCTGATGCTGCGCATGATCTGGTCATCGGAGAGCTTGCTGATCTGCTCGTATTTCGCACGAAGCGAGGAAACCCTCAGACGCTCAGTGCTCACTTGCTGCTCGACGGAGAGGAGAACCTCGTTGGCCGCCTGCATGGGATCCACAACGCTATCGGGGTTCAAATCTTGAATTTCATTCTCAATCCGAATGCGTTGCGCCTCGGCGCGAAGTTCATCGACCCGGCGACTCTGTTTCGCCACTTCATCCTTTAACTGAATAAGCGATCGATTGACCGTGCCTTGCTGCTCACCAATGCGGCGGCGCTGATACTCTTCCGCAATGCGATTGGCGATTTCCGAGGCTTCATTTTTATCTTGGTCGAGAACGCTGATTTGGATGAGTTCGGTGTTTCGAATCTCGCGAACATCTATCATTTTTCTTAGTCGGAAGAGGGTTTGTTCCTTTCCAACAATGCCGTAGAGTTTTTTCCACTTTTGCTCGAGGCCGAGTGCCTCGATCACCGGATAAAGGATTTCTTTACGCTGAATGATCTCGAATTGCGTGGTGATGAAACGAGGGTCAAATCCCCTCCCGCCCGTGCGATCGTCGAACACCTTCAAGTAGGTATCGTTCTGGTTGATCTGCATGGTGACGCTGGACTCGTATTGCTTTGGAAGAAAATAAGTAACGACTCCCGTTGTTATGACCACCAAAAGAAAGACCAAGACGATGAGCGGAAAGCGAATGCGAATGACGCGCCAGTAATCGAGAAAATGGAGTTGGGCTTCGTTGGAGTCTTCCGAATTCATCAAGAGGAGGGACAATTAAGCACAGAGGAGGAGGAACATCAAATGACAAGTCGTAGAGAAGACTTTTCGACGATCTGCGTGATATACAAGGGAGTCAACAAACGCGGGGAGAGTCAGAACGCCAAATCCATGCCAACAAAGGCAACATTGCGTTGGTAGCTGAGTTGTTCCGATGCTGGAGCCATATCAATCGTGTAGGTGTAGCCTCCTTGAAGGATCAAATCTTTGGTCATCTTGAAATTCGCTCCCAGCGCGAATTCGATGATGTTTTCATAGAATTCAGGCGATTCATCCTGCTTATCGAACTCGTTGTAGAAATTGTTTTGATAATTCAAGCCTCCGGTAAAGGAAAGTTTGGGAGTGATGCCTTGAACGATATTGAATCCAACTCGAAAGGTTTGGCGGGTGGGGGCTCCATCCAATCCCGAACCTTCCGTGCCGTAGCGCATGTTCAAGCCTACACTGGACGATTTTTGGTATTCATACAATCCGTTGAGTTCGGCAAATGGACCGACATAATTGGGATTATCGTTGTCGCTGTTGTAAAATCTCAACTCGGCACCACCACGCGCCGTGATTTTAAACTTCGAGCTGAAAATTTGGTCCACTCCCAGCAAGAAAAACTGCCCGAAGCTATCCAAAGGAGCGCTGAAATAAGTCACTGGATTTGCGCGATATTCAAGAACCCCGGTAGTCTTGGGAAGAACCAACCAGCGGAAGGATTGGCTGAGCGTTTGTTCGATGCGGCCTTGATTGTCGTTGAGGGAGCTATCCACATAAAGGAAAGGCGTGAAATTGTATTTCGTGTCGGTAGAGAATTTTTCAGACCATTGATAAGCGCCAGCCACCGTCGTTGAGGAATAAATATAGTCGCCGTTTTGCCGGTTCGTTCCACCCGCAATGGTCAAATCAGGCTGGGCAAGGTAGGCTGTATTTGTTGAAAAATTTATAGTCAGCCGCTGGCTGAACTTGTAGGCACCTTGGAGATTCAATGCTCCCGTATAGTCGAATTTGTTGCCGGGCCGCGTGTAGTAATATGTCACACCGCCATTGAGCGTGGCAGAGAGTTGCAGGCGGGAACTTTCAGCCGTGTAAGTAACACCACCCGCCATATTCGTGTAAAAACTGGCCGAACGGTTGGTTTCCGTCGTAAACAGATTGTCGTCATATCCTTCACGAACCGCAAAATCCAAAGTGAAGGGCTTTTCCTCAAATGCGCCTTGGGAAACTTTCTCGGGAATATTTTCCAGCGCAGCCGCGTTGTCATCTACTGGCACTCCTTCTTCTTGTGGAAAATCAGCTGGAGCTGGCGCCCCGTAGAATTCCTCAGATGATTGCTGCGCCTGAGCGTGTAAATTCACGAACAGTAGAAGGGCCACGAAAGCGCATAGGTAGGATTTTTGCTGCATAAGAGGAAAGAACTCGAAAATGCATATCTCTGGGCGCGCTTCAATCCAATAAATTTTTTTGACACTGAGCGCTCAAGTGCTGCCTACCTCATCGTTCGGTAAGCAGAATTTCTGAGCAGGGCATCCCGCCGTTGGGCGGCAAATGTGGAACCCGGGAAATGGAGGGCGAGTTCGTAAAAGCGGATAACCTCGGCGGGTGAGGCGGACAATTCCAGGTGGAGAGCATAGAATTCGTAGGGCGTCGCATAGTAGGGGGCCTTGGTGATGGCGGTCTGGTGGAGGAGTTTGGCTTGCTCGAAATTCCCGAGGTTGTCATAGGCGTGGGCCAGGTTCATGAGATACCAAGCGTCGCATGGTTCTGCTTGGGCGGCGATTGATGATAAATCGACGGCACGCTGCAGCAGACGACGCCGCTCGACTTCGGAAAAACGGGTGTCTTTGCCAAGAGCGAGGGCCACCCGTCCCCCGGTGGCGGCGAGGGCACTGTGCTTCGGGTTTGCCAGCATCCCAGATTCGGCAAGTTCGAGCGTCAGTTCGGAATTTCCGCGCGCCAGTGCCGCATCGGCGCGAACCCAAGCGGACTCGGCGGGCAGGTATTTCCAAGCGCTGCACCCGAGCACGAAAACCGCTGCCAGAATGTTTGCAAACGCCAGGCGTGATGCAAGAACTGGAACCGAGCCGGATGAAATCCGATGCCCGGGCGAGGCCAGGATTCCCAGTGAAACACTGACCAAAAGCGCGTTGGCCGGGACCTGCATGTTGAAGTCGAAGAACGAATGAACCGCAAACGCGGCGAGCGAGGACATGGATCCCATCTGCATCGCGGCCTTCAAACTCACGGGCGAGCTCCTGGCGGCTATTCGTTGGCGGAGATCAACGACCATCGATCTCCATCCCGAGGAGAAATGCACAAGCAAAACGCAAAAGCCCAGACCGGCACCGATCAGGCCGATCTCCGCCAGTCCCTGCACCCAGTCGTTGTGCGCAAAGACATCATCCAACGCATCCGCGCGAAACCTGTTTTGGCGTGCAAAATTGGTAAAAGTGCCAAGGCCTGTTCCAAAGAGAGGTTCGGACTGCCATTGACGGAAGGCCGTTTTCCAAACGGTCGCGCGGTAGCTTTCCTCGCCCGCCTTCAGAATGCGGTATTGGGCGAGATCGCTGGACTCATAGGCCTGCCAAGCCGCGCCCAAAGTGACTAAAACAGCCAAGGCCACCAAGCCGAACATCCGCCCCCGGTTGCCCCACGCTCCGAGCATAAGGCCTCGGGCGCTGAGAATGAGAAACACGCCCAAAGCTGTGGCGGCTCCAAGCAAGCCTCCGCGACTTTGTGTGAGAATGCCAGCGCCGAAGAACATCGCCGCTCCGTAGAGCAGAAGGACACGCGGCCACAGGCCGACCCGGCCCCAGACGCCAATGGAGAGGGCGAATGCGCCCGCGAAGTTCAACAGCCAGGCGAGGTGGTTGGCGTTGTAATAAAATCCCCTCGCCCGAAAAGCATGGCCCTCCATGCGCTCAGGGCAAAGTTCCGAAATCCAGCCGAGGTGCGGATGCGCATCGGGAAACATGTATTGAAAAATCCCGAAAGCCGTTTGCGCAAACGATCCGACGAGCAGGATCGAGAGAAGAACGAGCCTTTCACCAGTGCCCGTCACGACAAAAACCAGCAGTGCGTAAACGATCCAGCACGCCAGAACCAGACGCAGAAGCGCAGCCGGGAACCAGAGGTCGGACTGGCCCGCCAGCGGAATCGCAATCCAAGCCACAAGGGCGGCGGCGAAGGAGATGCAGTGCCAGCGTGGCACAGCAAACTCCCTCCTCGTGATCTGCCAGGCACATGACAGCCCGGCCAGACAAAGCACGGCATACGCCGGGAGGGGCAGAAAGGGATAAGGCCCCCGCCCCACAAAATACTGGGCAACCAGAAGCGCAAGGCCGCAGAGGATAGCTGTGGGATAATTCACCGCGCGAATCCATAAACCAGAATCACCCGCCGCAGAAACAGCGATTTCATACCTGCAGCGCATTTTTTGAATCGTCACCCGCCCAATGCGCGTAGAAGTTACCTGCATGAACCCGATGACCATTCCGACACAGGCCGCGCGCCGCGTTTTTCCAGCATTCCGACTCGCAAACCTTCTCCGCAGCACCTTTGAGCCGAAGACCGGACAAAAAATTTGTATTTTGATCGACCTCCCGGATGCCTCGCAGATCAAGGACTTCGCCTTTTTGAAAAATGCAGAACTCACGATTCAAAAAAACGCCGTAAATTTCTTCTATGAACCACTCCGCGACGGCACATTGTCGGAACTCGGGCTCGGTGGCGGCGAGATGTATGCCTACAAGATCACAGGTGGCAGCAACCTCGACCTCCCCGATGAGGCCTACACGCCCGAGGGACGCGTGGTCAGTCTGGAAAAGGATGTTTACCCGAACTACGAC
>JBIKUM010000362.1:0-2654 GCA_044347585.1 Terrimicrobiaceae bacterium | reverse complement strand
GCGTCTCGGAAGGAGTCGGCAGGGACGGGTTGCCGGATGTGAGTTGGGAGAAATTGGAATCCGCAGTGTCACCTGAGATGGATGTTACAGCCGAGCGATCCAATGCTGCAACGGAGGCGAGTCGACTCACCGAGGTGATGGATGACTCTCTTCCCATTCCGGGAATCTGACCACCTTGCATTTCATCGACTGTTTTCAATGAGATCATCTCATCATCCATCCCAGCATTTTCCATGCCATCGGCAGTATTTTTGCCTTTATCAAGAATGTTCGAATAGGTGGAATCGGCTTCCTTTTTTTCCGAGGAAATTTCGGCTTCGATTTCCTGCTCGGCGTTGTCCTGATTTTCTTTTTGCTTTAGACTTTGGGTAGCTGGAGTGAGGGATTCGGAATGGGGTTGCTCGGTTTGCTGCGTTGGCTGGTTGGAGATTTCCGCATCGGCTTGAGGCTTGGTATCCAGCGGGTTTTGTTGCTGGGTTTGAGCCGTAATCATTGCAGCATCTTGGGCCTTTCTGCGTTTTTTTGCCGCTTCGGCTTCCTCCAACTCCTTTTCGCGTTGCTCACTTGGATCATCCTTTGGAATGAGGCTCTCGAAGGGAGCGAGTTGCGCGCCGTTTGCGGGATTCTGAAATTGAAAGAGTCCCTGTCCGTCCAAGCTGCGTTCCGGCGAAGTGCCGGGCTTGGTTTGTGAGGTTGGAAGCGGGGAGGTCATTGGGTTGCCTGGGTGGTCTCGTTTTTGAAGAGGCGGAGTTGGTCGCTGATGGTGGCTGCGCGGTTGGCGAGGGTGGTTTTGGAGTCGGCTGGAGCGGCGGGGTCCTTGGTCTTTGCCATTTCGCCGAGGATTTTGGCGACGATATCGGCTTTCATGGTGGCGAGGAGTTTGACGATGTTGGCGTCGGACATTTCGGAGAGAATGGCGACGGCTTCGGCGGGTTTCATAATCGCGTAGCTGCGGGCCAGGTTGCGGATATTGGATTTCTCGGTGCTCAAGAGTTCGGTGGTCTGGGTGGTAAGGTTGTCGCGCATTTTCTCAATCTCGCCGCGCAGGCGGAGGAGTTCCTCGCGGAGGCGGAGGAGTTCCTGTTTCTCGGCGGCGATGCGCATTTCTACGGCTCCGAGGTCTTTGGTTTTCACTTCATAGCCGGTGCGTTCTTTCTGGAGTTCCTGAATAAGGTTGTCGATTTCGGCGGTGTAAAAATCCCAGTCTCTGGATTGGGATTTGATTTTTGTTCGCGTGGCTGGAGGCTCCGGAGGCAGGGTAGTCACGGATGGCCACTTGAGCAGGAGAACGCCTGCGGCGGTGGCAGTGCCTAGGATAACGGCGAGGAGGATGAGGCCCCAGCTGGAGGAGGGCTTCTGGTCGGCTTCGGAGAAAGGATTGAGTGTGGGTGTGTTGGCGTTCATTTATGGGATGGCGGTTTGGAGAAAGCGGGTTGCGGTGACGAAGTCTTCAAGTTGTTTTTCTTCGGCTCGAGCGGCTTCGAGTTGGATGTTGGCGAGCCATTTTTCGCGGAGTTTCAGCACGAGTTGGTGGTCGCGGTCGGCGGCGATGAGGAGTTCCCGTTTGGCGTCGACTTTTTGCTCCTCTTGCGCGAGACGGTTTTGAAGTGTGCGCAGGAGGTCGCGTTGGGCGTTGAGGGCGTTCCAGCCTTGTTCGCGCACCCAAGCCGGGAAACGCTCGCCGCTGATCATGCGGGTGAGTTCTTCCAAGCGGGCGATGGCCTCGGTGACACGGGCTGCGGCGAGATCGCGGTCGCGCACGGCGGCGGCAAAGATTTCCGAGGCCTTGTCTTTTGCCTTCTCGCGCAGGTCGAGCACGGTCTGGAGACTGTATTTTTTCCGGGTCATGCGACGATTTTTGCGAGTTCGGTGAAGCTTTTATCCCTCGTCCATTTGTCTTCGATGGGTTGGCGAAGGAGGTTGCGCAGGAGCGGGGTTTTCTCGATGGCGAGGTCCACATGGGCGTTGCTGCCCTTCGTATAGGCGCCGATGGTGATGACATCCTCGTTTTTGCGGTAGGCAGCGAGGAGGTCGCGTGCTGTGCCGATGGATTGCAGTTCCTCCTTCGAGCAGATTTCGAGGGTCACACGGCTGACGCTTTCCAAAACATCCACTGCTGGGAAATGGTTTGCAGTAGCCAAGGCACGGCTGAGAACCACATGGCCATCCAAAATACCTCGAACTGCGTCGGCGATCGGTTCGTTCATGTCGTCGCCATCGACCAGAACGGTGTAGAGGGCTGTGATCGAACCCTGTTCGGCATTGCCCGTGCGCTCAAGCAGGCGGGGCAGGACCGAGAAAACAGAAGGCGTGTAGCCGCGGCTGGTGGGGGGTTCTCCCACGGCCAGACCGATTTCGCGCTGGGCCATGGCGTAGCGGGTCACGGAGTCCATCATGAAGAGGACTTTTTTGCCTTCATCGCGGAAATGCTCGGCGATGGCTGTGGCGATGTGCGCGGCGCGGCGGCGGATGAGGGCCGGTTGGTCGGAGGTCGAGACGACGATGATCGAGCGCGCCATGCCCTCCGGGCCAAGATCTTTTTCTATGAACTCGCGGAGTTCGCGTCCACGCTCGCCGATGAGGGCGATGACATTGATATCCGACTCGGCTCCACGGGCGATCATGCCGAGGAGGGTGGATTTGCCGACTCCCGA
>JBIKUM010000600.1:0-2664 GCA_044347585.1 Terrimicrobiaceae bacterium | reverse complement strand
GCTTCTTCATCCGCGGAGTTCTTCCGCTACCTGTTGAGTCGCGCAATTCGCCGTATTGCATCGGCTTATGGGTTGAAGTGTCTCAAACCACCTTCGAGCGCGTTTACGCCCTTTGGGAATCTGATGACCAACTCAAGGAGCCACCGTTTGCAGCAAACATTGCTAACGAGATTCCGACTTCTCCCGACTCACTCGGCCATGAAGCCGAGTTACGTCTCGCAGGTCCAACCGTTAGGCCAAATGTATTCCTCAAGACGAGCAACCACCCTCTTTACATGGAGCAAGCCGGCGGAATTGATGTTCACCGAGTCTCCGAATACACCGCTCTCTTCGCGTAGAACTGGGTCTAACATGGCGCTCAACCCCGTTGCTTCGCTCTCTGGACGCTGCGCGATAAAGCCGCGCAGCGCCGGTTAGCTCTACGTTAGCGAGCAATAGTTATGGATGCTGCCGAGCAAAAAGCATTGGAGGACATCGAGCGGTATGGATGCCACATTCTTCACATCATGGCAGAGGGAGAGTTGCCGCCGTTTTCCTACACGGTTGGAATCCAACGCGCATCTAACGCACCAGAACTCATAGTTATTGGTCTCAAACAACCGATAGCTCATTTCGTTCTGAACGAGTACAACCGCCGTGTTCGCGAAGGCGAGCGCTTCTCCGACGGACAGTTCTCAAGTGGGTTCCTTGAAGGATTCGATTGCTTCTTTCGAGAGGTAGATCGTGCAAACTATCGAGAATATCTCGGCTGGGATATCTGGCTCTATGGTGAGGACGGCTTCAATGCGCTTCAGTTGGTCTACCCAAACACAAGCGGGGTGTGGCCTTGGCAGCCTGAAGCTGACCAATGGTTTAAATCATGGCAGCCGTGTCTGGCAGCTGAGCCACGTCAGTGAAAAATCCCGCTAACAGCCCGCTCCAGCCGACCGTCAAAAAGCTGCGCTTTTTGCCGTCGGCTGAGCTTCCACGTTGACGCTGTAGAAAAACCCTTTTCCGACCTGAATTTCGGCCAAGAAATGGCGCAGGTTTTGTCTGCGCCATTTTTCATTTTCATGCCTTTTTTCCGGCCGACCGTAGCATTCCCGATTCGGGTTGCTCAGCCTGCTTTGGCGGCTGGGGGATTGCCCTTCTTCTCTACTGCCCGAACCCGTGATGCGCCAGTTTCTCGATGTTGTGCACCAGGCAGTACAGCTTCCATTGCGTATCGACCTTCTTCCGCCCGCGTAGCGTGAACCGATCCAGCCGTTTGTTGTGGCGCAGATTGCCGAAGACCGGTTCGACTGTGGCAAAGCGTCGTCCATAGCGGGCTTTGCCTTCTTCGCTGTCGATGACCCGCTTCATCCGGTCGGTGTGGCTTTCTTCGGTGGCATTGGCTTTGCCGCGAAAGAAGGCGACTTGCCGAACTTTCGTCTTCCCCGGTGTGCGCAGGCATTTGTCCCGTTGTTCGCAGGGAAGGCAGTCGCGTAGTGTGCCGCTGTATTTGGTGGCGAGCTGGCCGTTGTGGATGCAGTTGGTGCCATTCCGGTAGAGCTGCTTGCCGGCCGGACAGGTGCAAATGCCGGTTGCCGAATCGAGTGTGAAGTCCTGCGGTCGGTAACGCCTGGCGGCTTTCTTCGGATGCGCCTTGTCGTAGAGGGGATCAGGCTTCTGTTTGTGTTTGCCCTGATCCTTGAAGCGTTCGTCGCGCTGGCGCATGCCGTTGTCGGCAATCAAGGCGTTGATCTGCTTTTCGGCCAGGGCTTTGAGGTTGCTTTCGGAGTGGTAGCCGGCGTCGGCGGTGTAGAGGGTGTTCGGAGTGGCTTGCGCTTGGCTGGCGCGGATGACGGGCAAGAGCAGTTCCTGTTCCGAGCCGGTGCCGTGGGCCTGGGCTTCGATGATGATCTGGTGCTTAGCATCGACTGCGGCGACACCGGTGTAGCCCTGGATGACGCCTTTGCCGGTGGCCATCTTGGCACTCTCCGGGTCGGTGCGGTTGCTTTTGCGGAGGGTACCTTTGCTGCCCTTTCTGTCTTCCGGGTGGGCAGTCAGCCATTGGCGCAGTTGGGCTGCTTCCCGACTTAGGCTTTCGGCGCGTTGCCGGGCTTTCTCGACGAGGTCGGACTCAGCTGGCAGGCGGTCGTTCTCGCGGTGGCGGGCCAGCATCTTCTGGGCGGCGGCTTCGAGCTTGTCGGCTTGATGGGCGAAGTCAGCCCGCGTGCCACTCTTGGCTTTGGAGGCGTTGCCGGGCAGCTTGACCCCATCGATGGCGAACATTTCCCGGCCGATCAGGCCTTGCCGGTCGCAGAGGTAGAGGACTTGGGCAAAGAGCTGGGCAACTTCCTCGTCGAGGCTGGAGACGAAGGCGGCCAGCGTCGTGAAGTGCGGCGCGCTATCACCGCTGAGGGCGATGAAGGTGACGTGCTCGCGGCACAGCCGCTCGATGCCCCGGCTGCTGACGACGCCCTGGGCGTAGGCACAGAGGATGACCTTGAGCAGCATCCCCGGCGGATAGGCGCTGGCGCCGTTCTGATCGTTGCGGTAGCGGATTTCGAAGCGGGAAAGGTCGAATTCGTGGTCGAGCAGGTGATGTACGGCATGCTCGAAACTGCCCGGCAGAAGTTGCTTCTCCAGATCGACCGCCAGGAATCTCGGGCTGGTATCAATTGCTTTGTAGCGGGCCATGGC